>DASUYB010000030.1 GCA_036377595.1 Longimicrobium sp.
CTCGATCAGCGCGACCTGTCAGCAACAAGGAATTCATCCGCTCGACTTTGTAGCTCGCTCCATCGCAGCCCTGCGTGCTGGCACCCCCGCGCCCACGATTCTGCCGACCAACTGAACGGTTACGCCGCGAGTTCACTCGCAAACGACCATCCCGATGCTCGTCGACAATCGCTCCGCCGCTACGGATTCAGCCCGCGGTAGAACGTCGTCGCCACCTTGGGTGCGAGCGGGGGAAGAGGCCGCGAGTGGTCGCCGAGGAGCCACTCGAGCTCGATCTCCTCCAGCAGGCCGATGAGCATGCGCCGCGCGAGGGGGATGTCGACGTCGCCGCGGACGGCGCCGTCGGCCACGCCCGACCCCAGCAGCTCGTCGATGGCCTGCGCGTAGGTGCGAAGGACATCGCGCACGGCGCCACCGTAGAACTTGCTGCTCTGCCGGCTTTCCAGCAGCAGCACGGTGGCCAGCGCGGGCTCGGCCTGAATGCTCTCGAACTGCAGCCCGATGAAGCGCGCCAGCCGCTCCTCGAACGGCGCGTGCGACGGCATCACGTCGCGCACGGAGGCCACGAACTCGGCCACCTTGTCGCGAAACGCCGTCAGCAGCAGGTCGTCCTTGCCGTCGAAGTACAGGTAGATCGTCCCCTCCGCCACGCCCGCGCCCGCGGCGATGTCGCGGATGCGGGCGGCGAAGAAGCCGTGCTCGGCAAACACCCGCACCGCGCTTTCGAGGATGGCGCGGCGGCGGGCTTCCTTGCTTTCGCTGAGCGCGGACTCGGAGGGCATGGCGGGAACATAGTGCGAAAGTGCGAGGGTGCGAAAGTGCGCGGTGTAGCGCCGCCGTCGCTCTCCGGCCTCATCCCGTCCACGGAAACGTAAGGTGCGGAGGGAGATGGGGAGAGGGGGATGATCGTGATCGATGCGAGTTCCCCAACACCCCATTTGACAGGCTTGACTTACGCGACGGAATGGAAACCGGCCGGGAGACGTCATCTCCCGGCCGGCGGATTCGACCCGCTACAACTCAGCACTCAACACTCAGCACTTCGATCACGGCGTGCGATCGGGCCGGATGCGCACCGTCAGGTCGTGGCTGCGGATGATCGTCTCGCCCGTGCGCTCGTCGCGGGTGATGGTGACGGGGGCGCCGCGCACCTCCACGTCCGTATCTCCCACCGCCCCGGAAAAGCGGAGCTGCTGGCCGCCCGTCCGCGGCGCCCGTACCGTCGTCCGGTCGGGGCGGCGCGCGGCGGTGGCGCGCGCGGTGTAGGCCTGGCTGCCGCGGCGGTACGTCCACGTCACCGTCTGCCCGGGGCGGATGGCGGCGAACCGGCGCCCCCCCTCCGTCGTGGCGATCGCCACGCCGTCGATGTGCGTGAGGATGTCGCCGCGGCGCAGCCCGGCGCGCGCGGCGGGGCTTCCCGGCTCCACGCTCTCCACCGACGGCGACTCGCGGAAGGTCATGGTCACGTCGTCGCCGCGGCGGCGGATGCTGCAGTTGTCGCAGCTGATCCCGAACCCGAACCACCCCTCCGGCAGGATGTCCGGCGGCGGGGGCGGCAGCGGCGGCACGGGAGGCTGCGGCGGCGGCGGCGGTTGCGGGGGATGCGGCGCGTGCGGCACCGGA
Organism: Longimicrobium sp.; assembly: GCA_036377595.1. Classification (NCBI taxonomy): domain Bacteria; kingdom Pseudomonadati; phylum Gemmatimonadota; class Longimicrobiia; order Longimicrobiales; family Longimicrobiaceae; genus Longimicrobium; species Longimicrobium sp. Next base: position 1,624 of record DASUYB010000030.1, read on the forward strand.
GGCACGGGCGGCACCGGGGCCGACGGCGCGCGCGGGGGACGCGGCGGGGTGGGCGGCGTCGGCGGCCTGGGCGGAGTCGGGGGCGTGGGCGGCTCCATGCACCGCTGCCCGGCCGTCACCTCCACGTCGTGCGTGCGGCCGCCACGGCGCACCGTCAGCCGCACGCGCTCGCCGCGGCGCACGGTGGCCATCCGGTCGCCGGCCTCGTTCGTGGTGATCGGGCTCCCGTCCACCGCCACCAGCACGTCACCCTCGCGCAGGCGCCCGCTCCCCGTGCCGTGGATGCCGTGGATGCGCGGCTCGGTGGAGAAGCGGTAGCGGCTCCGTTCCGGCGAGAACTCGATCGAGCAGTGATTGCACCGAATGTCGTTGAACCCCAGGTCCGGCACCACCACGCCGTCTCCCCTCCCGCAGCTGCCGATCTGTGCCGGCGCCGCCGCGGGCATCCCCACCAGCGCCAGCGTCAGCGTCAGCGCCAGCTTGCGTGCGATTCCCATCGGTCCATCCCTCTCTTCCTTCGTGTGTCGTCGCGTCGACGGTGATGTGGACTCCGCGCGCGTCCTCGACCTTCTTCGTGAAGCAGGCATCTCCCGTCCGCCCGCCAATTCTCGTCCCGATCCAAAATCAACATCTCCCGAGCGCACTTCCGCACTTCCGCACTTCCGCACTCACGCACTCATCAGAACCAGACCACGCTCTGCCTCCCCGTCGTGTCCTGCCGCGCGCCTGCCTGCTGCTGCGCCTTCGCGCGGTCGAACGCGGCCAGGATGCCGCTGGCCACCGGGTCGTTGGGGTTGAGCCGGATCACCTCGTCGGCGGCGGCGCGCAGCATCGCCGACGCCACCTCGCGGCCCTGCTGGCGGCCGGTGCGGCTGGTGTCGGCCACCTGCGACAGCCGCGTGAGCGCCTGCACGTAGGCCGTGCCCGTCTGCTGCACCATCAGCGCGGCCTGCTGGGCGTCGCGCTGCTGCATCGCCGTCACCATCTGCGTGGTGTTGCGCTGCGCCACGTACTGCCCGGTGGCCAGCCCGCCCAGGAAGAGCGCGATCCCCGCCGCGACGGCGCCCGACAGCCACGCGGCGGAGAAGCGGATGGTGCGGCGCGCCGGCGTGGGCGCCGTCAGCAGGCCGCGCTCGCGGAGGGCGCGCACGGTGCGCTCCTCCAGCAGCCGGCCGGGCTCGCGCTCGCGGGGAAGCGCGTCGAACATCGCGCGCTCCGCGGGCGTCAGCTCGTCGTTCATCTCGTCATGCAGGCTCATGCGTCCGTCCTTTCGCGGGCTCCAGCGCCAGCCGGAGCGACCGTCGTGCGTTGAAGAGCTGGCTCTTCGAAGTGCCGGCCGAGATCCCCAGCATCTCGCCGATCTCCTCGTGCCGGTAGCCCTCCACGTCGTGCAGCACCAGCACCGTGCGGTACCCGGCCGGGAGCAGCCCGATGGCCCGCTCCAGGTCGATGCGCTCGCCGTCGTGCGGCGGGGGGCGCCACGGCTCGGGCACCCCTTCCATGTCCGTCCAGCGCCCGTTCTTCCGTAGAAGCTGGCGTGCCACGTTCAGCCCGATCCCCGTCAGCCAGGTGGAAAACGCGGCCTCCCAGCGGAAGTCGCCCAGCTTCTCGGTGGCGCGGATCCACGTCTCCTGCACCACGTCCTCGGCGTCGTGCTCGCTGCCGCCGACGATGCGGAGGACGACCTGGTGCAGCCGCGGGGTGTGGCGGCGGTACAGGTCGCGGAACGCCCGCTCGTCGCCGCTCAGGAGCAGCGCATCGGCCAGCGCGCGGTCGGTGGTGGGCGCGGTGTCGGTCCTCATGGCACCCGTTGAGTGTCGCAGGCCATGCAGATGGTTGTATCAGGGGATGAACGGATTTTCAGATGGAGATGTGGCGCGCATCCGAGCCCGGATTTCTGCGCCGGGAGATGCGATTCCGGCCGAAATCTCGTCGGCTCCAGGCTACTCACACAGATGGAGATCAGGATCCCGCGAGCCGCTTCAGCATCTCCGCCGTGATCACCGTCGGCTCGCGCGGCAGACTGTCGATCGAGAAGCGGGGGACGAGGTCCCGCGCGGCGATCTCCTCATCCTCGTCCGCCAGCCCGCACGTCGCCGCCAACCAGCCGGTGACGCGCTTCGCGGAGACGCCGCGCGACCGCAGCTCGTCGAGCGAAACGGAGCCGTGGCGCTTGGCCAGGCGCTCGCCGTCGTCGCCCAGCATCAGCGGCACGTGCAGGAACGCGGGCTCGGGAAGATCGAGCGCGCGATAGACGAGCAGCTGCCGCGCGGTGGACGAGAGCAGGTCGCCGCCGCGCACCACGTGCGTGATCTCCATCGCCGCGTCGTCGACGACCACCGCCAGCTGGTACGCGGCCGCGCCGTCCTTCCGCCGCACCACGAAGTCGCCCGTCTCCTCCGCGGGGGCGAAGCAGCACCGCCCCATCAGCAGGTCGTCGAAGCACACCTCGCCCGTCTCCACCCGCATCCGCAGCGCCACGAGCGAGCGCCCGTGCGCCATCAGCGACGGGGCGGACGGGTCGGCGCGGCGCTCGCGGCAGGTGCCGGGGTAGCGCGGCCCCTCCTCGCCCGCGTGCGGCGCGCTGGCCGCCGCCGCGATGTCGCGCCGCGAGCAGGCGCACTCGAACAGCAGCCCGCGCGCGGCGAGCGTCCGCAGCGCCTCGTCGTACCGCTCGCCGCGCAGCGACTGCACGTACGGCGCGTGCGGTCCGCCCACGTCGGGTCCCTCGTCCCAGTCCAGCCCCAGCCAGCGCAGCTCATCCAGCTGCGTCTCCATCACGCCAGGCCGCACCCGCCCGAAGTCCAGGTCCTCCACGCGCATCACGAACGCGCCGCCGGCCGCGCGCGCCTGCAGCCACGCCAGCAGCGCCGTACGCGCGTTGCCCAGGTGCAGCGCGCCCGTCGGGCTCGGCGCGAATCGGCCACGCACGACGGACTTCGGGGATGTAGAGATGTCGGTCACGGAAACACGAAGGCGGCGGAACGGGATATGGCAATCCTAACCGCGCCCGTTCCGCCGCCGCCAGCCCGGTACATTCAGGCGATGCCCAGTCGCTGGGCGACGAACTTCCGCACGTCCGGAGAATCGAAGTAGTTGAGGTGATACCAATGCCCTTGCGGCGCAGTGTCACTGCCGAAATTCAGCCTCGGCCGACCGCTCGCAGTCCGTTTACCAAGATTGTCTACGCCGCGCCAAGGCACTACAAGGTCGTTCAGCACATTGCCAAAGCCCTGGTCTGAGATGGGTTCCAGCAGCTTGAGCAGCGGCTCGGTCGTATTTCCAAAGTTCGCGCGAATGAACGATGGCGTGCCGGCGAGCGGCACGTCCGATTCGTTCAGTGTGTGGATCAATTCGCTCTCCGGTGCGAGGGCGGCCACTCCGGGAAGATCGGTGGCCGTTTGGGCCAGCACCTTCCTGACCGCTGCCAGCAGTCCGGAAAGCTTGTCGAGCACGTCGTGCACGAACGGATTGTCGGAGCTTCCGAGGTAGGCCGTGAAGATCATCAGCAGGCGATCGAGGTTTTCGCGCCGCGCAAGGTCGGAGCCCTGGTTGGCCGCTCCGACGAAGATCACCTGCCCGATGCGAATGTGCTTCGCGTCCAGCTGGGGCCTGATCTGCGGATGCTCCAGTAGCGAACGCACCACCACCCGCCGCGAGAGTGGCAGACGATGTCCACCTCGAGCCCGTCTGGAAGGAAGCCCAGCAGGTCGCGCGCGTTCTGAAGCGGATCCACGGACACCGTCTGATGCTCATAGCCGTATACCCGACCCACGTAGTGGGCGTGGAGCCGGCCGAGCAGGTCTCCCCAGAGCAGCAGCGGTGAGAAAGCGAACCCGTACACTCGATCGAAAATCCCGTGCACCAGCAGTAGCGTCCGGCCGCCGGTCGTGACCGGCTCGACCTTGGTATCCTTCAGGAAGACTGCCGGAAGCGCGGGTACGTTGGGTGCCGTCGTCGGCTTCGGGTCCAGGCTGGCAGGCGGCAGCTTCTTCAACCCGACATGCGGCTTTAGCAGCGTCTCTGCCTTGCGGACGAGGGTGAGGGTGAGATCGAATGCGGCCATGGTACCTCCTTGCATATCGTTGAGAAGCCATCAATCAGTGCACGTAACAATCGAGGGCCGATCGATGCAATCTTCCTCGAACACGAATCAGCATTGACGGAAAACCCCGCTCACGCGAGTCGCGAGCGGGGTTCGAAGCTGTCGACGTGCGACAGCGTTCTGTTCAGCCGGTCCGATCAGGGCTGTGCGCCGCCTCGGCCGTGGCTGCAGGCTCCGCCGTCGCTGCGACGGACGGCTCGGGCGCGCTGCTGGGCACGGCGTACGGGTCCGCGCCGGTGCCCGCGAGCGTGGCGTGCGGTGGCGGGACGGGGGTGGTGGCGATGGTGTCGTCGGGCATCGTCAGCTCCTCGCCGAAGCCGCTGACGGCGCGCTTGAACTCGCGGATCCCCTTGCCGAGCGACGCGGCGGCGCTGGGAAGACGCTTGGGACCGAAGAAGAGCAGGATCACGGCGAGGATCAGCAGCGTCTCGCCGAAGCCGAGTCCGAACGGCACGATGACCTCCAGGCAAACGGATCAACCCGCGGCGCGCAGGAAGCCGCCGCGATCGCCTCCAATCTCGCATCTCAAGGCTGTCTACACCATTACAGCCGTAGCGGAGACGAGATCCACCGGCGCGCGGGCGGCGTAATCGGGGCGTTCGCAGCACCGATGCATCCGCAACCCGGGGAGATCCGACCATGAGCGCACACGACACCGAGACGCTGGTCCGGCTGGCGTACGACCTCTACAACCAGCGCGACTTCGCCCGCTCGGCGGAGCTGACGCAGCCCGACGCCATCACGGTGATGGTGCCCACGGGCCAGGAGTTCCGCGGCCCCGAGGGTACCGTGGCGTATCTGACCGGCTGGGCCACGGCGTTCCCCGACTCCACCGTCGAGGTGCTGAACGTCGTCGCTGGCGAGGACGGCGGCGCGGCGGAATTCATCGGCCGCGGGACGCACACGGGGCCGCTGGTCACCCCCGCGGGCATCATCCCGCCCACCGGCCGCCGCGTGGAGTTCCGCCTGTGCGACGTGTGGACCGTGCGCGACGGCAAGTTCGCCGGCAACCGAAACTACTTCGACCTGGTGACACTGCTGGGCCAGCTCGGCGTCGCTCCGCAGCCCGCCGGCCTCGACATCTCCCACGCGCAGATCGGCACGCCGGCCGCCACCTCCTGACGCTGGAGTTGGCCCGGGGCCACCGTCCCACCCCGGGTATCCACACGAAGCTCGCCCCGGCAGGTCGCGACCTGCCGGGGCTTCGTGCGTCCGTCTCGATTCGGCACCGTCATCGAGCCGACGCGCGGCAAATATCGTCACCCGCGTTGCGGACGCGAGACATGATGGCCGCGCATGTTCGCCGCGAACGCTGGCGCTGGTGGCAGTATCGAACCGCTCGAATCCAGCCAAACGGCTGCATGCCGACACGGAGCGGATGCTCGGTTTCGGCGCCAGGTCTACACTTCGTCAAAGCCGAACCATCCTTCCAAGTTCTCAACCATCTGCACGTCAGTGGCTGAAGAAGCGCGCGGGAAATCCGCCACGGCTGCGGCTGGCAAAATCATCCAGCAAACACTAGCGTTCTGGCTCCTTAAGTAACCAAAGAGAAGAGTTGCAGCCGGAGCCGTTTCGATGCGCTACAATCTTGAACGCGAGGTAGCATGATGCTACCTTCGAATCAGAACCGCGGCACGCCTGCGTATGACCTCGAGCGGATTCAACAGCTTGTCGGGCAAGGGCCGCTCACCTGCGTCGTGACCACCGCCGCATTGGATGGAGCGCACGAATGTGGGTGGGATCACTCACGGGTGATCGAGGCGGTGCTGCTGCTCCGCCCCGGCGACTTCTACAAGACGATGGAGGCCGATAAGCGCCCAGGGATGTGGCAGGATGTCTATCACCTGCGGTTCGAGAGTGTCGACCTCTACGTGAAGCTCCAGATCGATTTCGATGGTTGCGCGATCGTGGTTCAGTTCAAACGGAGGTGAGCGTGGCCGAGCACAAGTGCTATCTCTGTGGTACCCCGGCGCAACTCGTGCGCGAGCCTCGCGAGACCTCCATGGGCACGCGCCGCGTCGTCATCGACGATGAATTCTTCCGCTGTCCGGAATGCGGCGAGACGTTTTACGTCGACGGGATGGCGGACGAGACCTCGCGGCGCGCAGCGGCCGCGATCCGGCGGGAGGACGGCCTGCTGGAGCCCGACGCGATCCGCGCCATCCGCGCGCAGTACGGGCTGTCGCAGGCCGGGCTGGAGACGCTGATCGGGGCGGGAGAGAAGACGGTGGTGCGCTGGGAGCGGGGCACTGTCGCGCAGAACGCGACCGCGGACACCCTGCTGCGGGTGCTGCGCGACAACCCGCGCGTCGTGAAGAAGCTCGCCGCCGAGCGCGGCGTCGACGTCGCGCTGATGAAGTCCGCGGCGCGCGAATCATCGCCCCGAAAGAAAAGCGCCCGCGGGTGAGCGGGCGCCCCGGCAGTCCATCATCATCCCACCGTCATCGCACCTCGAACACGTCGGTGCGGACGTCATAGCGCCGGGTGGGGATGCCGAGCAGGCGCACGAAGAAGCGGCGGAGCCCCGTCTCCACCGCCTGACCCACCGGCTTGCCGCCGGTGACCGCCGGCCGCGCCTCGCCGCGGAGCCAGCGGCGCAGCTCCTCGAGGTCGCTCATCGACAGCGTCTCCACGTTCATCACCGCGATGTAGTAGTAGCGCCCGCGCCCCGGCGGCCGGATGGGCGGCTGGAAGGCGCGCTCCAGCGCCTGCTCGCACTCCCCCACCGTGGCGAACGCCCGCTGCGTACGCCCGTCGTCCAGCGTGTACCCCTCGTCCAGCGGCGAGCGGAGCATCGCCCGGGCGTTCTCGCGCGCCGTGACCAGGCGGTCCACGCCGCCGCCGCGCCGCCACAACTCCACGCGGAAGTGGAAGCGCAGCGGCAGCCCCGAGCGCAGCGCGTCGGCCAGGGCGCGGTCGCGCAGCACGCCGTCCATCCGCACCACCGGCCGCCACTGCCCCGCCGCCCCCGCGGCGGTGAGCGTGAGCGGACGCTCCTGCGCGCGCGCCGGCGCGGCGGCCAGCGCGATCCAGACCAGAACGGCGGCGGCGCGGCGGAGGGGCGTCAAATCCTCGGGCTCAGGCGGATGAAGAAGTTGAAGCGGCCGCCGCCGGTGCTCACCGGCACCGCGCCGTAGATCCCCAGCCGTCCGATCAGGATCCCCGCGCCCACGTCGACCACGGTGTCGGTGTCGCCCAGCCGCGGACCCACGCCCCAGCCGCCGCCCGCGTCTGCAAACAGCACCCAGCCGAACTCGGTGTCCAGCCCGCGCCGCAGCGACCGCGCGAAGCCTTCCTCGTCCCCCGTCTCACCGTCGTTCTCCTCCCCCGCCAGGCGCAGGTGCAGGCTCAGGTCGCCGCGGTACTCGGCCTGGAAGAGCACGAACCGGTCGCACCCGTAGTCCAGGAAGTACTGCGGCGCGGCGCGGCGCGACCCGGCCAGCCGCGACACCTCGTCCGCGCGGAACACGGGAACGTCGCGGGCGCCGCAGTCCACCGAGAAGAGCGGGAAGCCGGGGAGCGAGCCCTCGCCGCCCAGCGCGTGCTGGCGCTGCGGCGGCAGCGGCGCGCCGTCCAGCGACCCGCCCGCGATCATCCGCAGGTTCAGCCGCGACCAGGGCCCGATCCGGTTGTAGCGCCGCACGTCCAGCAGCCCCGAGGTGAACGCCCCGTACGCAGTGCCGGGGGCGATCACGTACGGCGGCCCATCGGCCGTCGCCGTGGAGATCCAGTCCGGCTGGCGCAGCGACGAGTTCAGCCCCTGCTCCACCTGTCCGCTGATGTACCAGCCGCTGGACGGGTCCTCGGCGCTGCTGCGGGTATCGACCTTCGCGGCCAGGATCAGCGAGCTGAGCTGCCCGTGCGCCGACAGCGGCTGCGGCCGCCACGGGTCGTTGTTGTTGAAGAGGGTGAAGGGGCTTCCCGCCGGCTCGCTGCGCTCGCTCTGGCGGCGGTAGGTGAGCGACGCCTGGAAGGGAGACTCGCGCGGGGTGACCATCAGGAACGCGCTCCACCCCTCGCGCTCGAAGTGGTCGCGGTAGTCGCGGTGCAGGAAGAAGGTAGAGAGGCCGTTCTCCAGCTTGGTCAGGTGCCAGTCCTCGATAGGATCGATCAGCCGGAACACGCCGGCGCCCACGCGGAACTCGCGCCGCCCGCCGAAGAACTGCTCCGCGCGCGCCTCGTATCCCCACCGCTCCGGCCCCAGCTCCGGCCCCGCCTCGGTGCGGAAGATCCCCATCGCACGCAGCCGCAGCGGGTTGTGGCCGCCCGTCTCCACCAGCGGCCCGAAGGTGATGGGGAGACCCTCCACGCGGTTGTAGCTCTGCCCCGTCGCGACGATGAAGTCCGCGCGCCCGTCGCCGCTGACGCCGCGGCGCACGGCGGTCCATCCCCCCTCGGTCCACTCGTCGCCGCGCTCGCGCTCGCGGGCCACGCGGCCGGCCGCGGCGGTGTCCTCGCTCCACTCGCGCCCGGCGTCGCGCACCGTGTCGGGCTCCGCGACCGCCACGCGCGCGGAGGTGTCGGCCGGCGGCGCCTCGATCCGCCCCTCGATGTCGGCGTAGATGCGGTCGCCGCGGCGCAGGTAGTCCAGCCGCTCGGCGTAGGCCACGGCCTCGCCGCCGACGCTGGCGCTCCCCTCGCGGCGGATGGCGCCGCCGACCACCGTCAGCGTGCCGGTGACGGTGCCGCCGTCGGCCAGCGTGGCGTCGCCGTTGATCACCACCACGTCGCCGTCGACGCGGCCGGCGACGGTCAGGCTGCCGTCGAGCACGGCCACGTTCCCCGACACGCCGCTCCCCGGCGCGATCCGCCACTCGCCGGTGAAGTGGACGGTGCGCGGATCGTTGTAGAACGCGACGATGCGACGCGCCTCGTCGGACGGCAAGTGCCCGCGCGCGTCCTGCGCGGCGGCGCGGCCGGCGAGCGTCACGGTCGTGGCGACAGCGAGCAGCACGGTGAGGGCGTGCCTGCGCATGGTTCCTCCTGGGACGGGACTGCGGTGCGGGTGCGTGCGGGGCGGGCAGGGCGAAGGCATCGGCCGTGCCCCCACGGACGTCATCCGCATCCAGCCATCAATCAACGACTTGGGAGATTCGATCACAATGGGGACGAGCGTCGGCGTGTCGGAGTGACGCGCAGACGGCGCATCGCGACGTCACACCCATCCCCCCGGACCCGCCGGCGTCAGCGCGCGATTCCGAGGCGGCGCATGCGGCGGTAGAGGTTCGCGCGGTCGGTGCGGAGGCGGCGCGCGGCCTCGGCCACGCTGCCGTCCGCCGCGTCGAGCGCGCCCTCCAGCAGGCTGCGCTCGTAGTCGTCCAGCCGGTCGGAGAGCGTGCGCTCGTCGTCGGCGCGGAACGCCTCGGGCTCCTCGCGCGGGACGATCTCGCCGTCGGCGGAGAGGAGCGCGCGGATCTCCGCCCCGCCCACGTCGGCGCCGGCGTGGAGGATCGACAGGCGCTCGAGGATGTTGGCCAGCTCGCGCACGTTCCCCGGCCACGGATGCCGGGTGAGGACGTCCACCGCGGCGGGGGAAAGGCGCGGGGGACGGAGACCGTTGCGCACCCGGCTGCGGTCCAGGAAGTGGCGCACCAGGGGGGGAATGTCCTCGCGCCGCTCCCGCAGCGGCGGCAGGTGCAGGGGGATCACGTGCAGGCGGAAGAACAGGTCCTCGCGGAAGCGTCCCGCGGCAACTTCCGCGCGGAGGTCGCGGTTCGTCGCGGCGAGGATGCGCACGTCCACCTTCACCGGCTCGCCGCCGCCCAGCCGCTCGATCTGCCCCGCCTCCAGCGCGCGCAGGAGCTTGGCCTGCGCCGCGGGGGAAAGATCCCCGATCTCGTCCAGGAAGAGCGTGCCGCCGCTGGCCAGCTCGAACCGCCCGCGCCGCCGCTCGGTGGCGCCGGTGAAGGCGCCCTTCTCGTGGCCGAACATCTCGCTCTCCACGAGGTCGCGGGGGATGGCGGCGCAGTTCAGCCGCACGTACGGCCCCCGGGCCCGCTTCGAGTGCGCGTGGATGAGGTTGGCGGCCACCTCCTTCCCCGTCCCGCTCTCGCCGGTGATCAGCACGCGCGCGTCGGTGGGCGCCACGCGGCGGATCATCTCCTTCACCTGCCCGATGGCCGCGCTGGCGCCCACCATCTCCTCGCCGTCGCCCAGCTCGGCGCGCAGGGCGCGGTTCAGCTCGCGCTGCGCCCGCAGCTCCAGCGCCGAGCGCAAGGTCAGGAGCACGGCCTCGGGGGTGAGCGGCTTCTCGATGAAGTGGAAGGCGCCGAGCTGCGTGGCCTTCACCGCGTCGCCGAGGGTGGCGCGGCCGCTCATCATCACCACCGGCAGCTCCGGCGCGGCGGCGAGGAGCTTCGGGAGCGCCTCGAGGCCCCCGCCGTCGTCCATGTACAGGTCCATCAGCACGGCGTCGGGCTGGTCGGCCTGCACCTCGGCCAAGGCGCCGCGCCCGCTTCCGGCTTCGCGCGTGCGGAAGCCCTCGGCGCGCAGCAGGCTGCCCAGCATGCGCCGGATGTTCGGCTCGTCGTCGACGATCAGGACGGTGGCGGACATGGAGACGGCGCGCGTGGGGGGTGGGCGGTCGACCTGCGCGCCCTTCTACGCCCGTCCGGCGAGCGATGTTTCCATCAGACCGATAGGCGCGGCTCTAAATGCGGTGCAACTCGTCGCTGGTTAGTTCTAAATCATCGCGCAGCCGCTCCAACCAGTCAGGCAGCATTCCATAGTACCCGTGATCGGAAAAGCGAAAGCTTACCATCCAGTAGTTTTCACCAATCTTTCTCATTCGAACGTCACGTACGCCGGTTAAAGCCAATGCACGCTCGCGAACGATTTTCGCATCTCCCTCCGAAGAGTTTATGCCAACGCTAAAGAACGGAGTAGAGGTCTCCGGCCGCTCGAATTCAGCGCGGGAAGCGAAGGCTTGCTGAAACAATGCTTCTAGGCGATCGAGGCGATCGAGCAAGTAGGCGTTTGTATCTTGGGGTGCGACTTCGCGCATCACCAAAGTCTGTACTGCGCGATAGATAGGATTGTCTGGCTGACTTTCAGCAACAGCCTCCTCCGCGGCAGATGCAAGTGCAGTTCGCAATTCTGGGACGCCCGCCATGTCATTACGATAGAAAATTGTGCGTTGATCTGCGATGTCGAATGGGAGGCGAGTTCCAGCTTGAGCTAACGTAACCACAGGCTTGCGGGCAGCATGCCTTACGGCCAACTCGTACATAACATTTGGATTTAGTTCGCTCAGGTTTGCCACGACCAAGTCTGCCGCCAATAGTAACTCAATCACTTGGTTAGTGATCGAGCCTGTTCTAGAAATTCGATGGGCAACCTCGACACGGTAGCCGAGATCGAGCAGAAGCGGCTCAATTACCGCATCCATCAACCCCTCAATTGCCCGACGTGTATCTGAAGTGTCATCACCAATAGGACTGATGACAAAACATACGCGCTGCTTCGCTTCACCGTTGCTCGTCTCTTTCTCAACCATTGATCTTCGCAGTCATGGGTTCTAATGAAATCGGCAGCAGCACCCGGAACTCGGCACCGCCCTCGGGACGGTTGCGGGCGGCCACCTTGCCGCCGTGCGCCTGCACCGTCTGGCGCACGAGGGCGAGCCCCAGCCCGGTGCCGCGCGACTTGGTGGTGAAGTCCGGCTCCCAGATGCGGTCCACGTGCTCCGGCGCGATCCCCGGGCCGCTGTCCAGCACGCGCACTTCCACGAACCCGTTGGCCGCGCGGGCGACGACCTCGACCGCGCCGTCGCCGGCCACCGCGTCGGCGGCGTTCAGCAGCAGGTTGGCGAACGCGCGGGAGAGCGCGTCGGGATAGCCGTGCACCGGCGGCAGCCCCAGCGGCACGCGCAGCCGCGGCGTCACCCCGGCCGGGAGATGGCTGCGCAGCAGGTACTCCAGCATCTCCCGCAGGTCCACCTCCGCCATCGGCCCCTCGGGAAGGCGGCCGAGCTGGGAGAACGACCGCGCCAGCTCCTCCAGCCGCCCGCTCTCCGCGTCGAGCACGTCCAGCGCCTCGCGGCCGGGCTCCGTGTCCGTCCCCGCGCGGTGGAGCGTGCGGACGGCGAGGCGCATGGGGGTGAGGGGATTCTTCAGCTCGTGCGCCACGCGGCGCGCCATCCCGATCCACGTGCGCATCCGCTCGGCCTCCAGCTCCCGCGCGCGGCTCTCGGCCAGCTCGTCCGCCATGTCGCGGAAGGCCGCGCGCAGGATGCCGAACTCGCCCTGCCCCGCCTCGTCGCCCTTCGCGGCGGGAAGCGGCTCGTGGCGCGCGACCATCCCCGCCCACCCGGCCAGCTCCTCCACGGGGCGGGAGAGGCGGCGCCCCATCCGCCGCGAGGCCCGCGCGGCCAGCACGAACAGCAGCGCGCCCGCCAGGATCGCCGCAATGGGGATGAGGACGAGCGCGCGGCTCAGCAGGAACTCCCAGCGCCGCGCGTGGATCACCGAGTCCGACAGCTCGCCGCGGTGCTTCTCCGCCGCGCGCACCAGCTCCGGGTCGCCCGACGCCTCGGCGCGGCGGATGAGCTCGCTGCCGCTGCCGGCCACCCGGTCCCACGCGCCGGTGGCGTCGACCAGCGCCACGGCGCGCCACGCGGCATAGGCGCCCGCGGCCAGCACCAGCAGCGTGGGAACGATGGAGAAGACGATCAGCGCGCGCCGTAACCGGCGCTCGAACGGCCGCCGCGAGGGCATGATGGCGTGCTGCCGGAGGCTGGACGGGGGGTTGACGCGCCGCCCCGCGAGCGAGAGCGTGGGCGACCTGTGGATCTGCCCGGAAGTTACCGGGCGGCGCGGCGCACGGGCAAGCGGGAAGGGAGCGGATGGAGCCGGACTGGACGAGGGATGGAGACTTGGAGGCGACGCTCCGGGCGGAGTTCGACACGCGCGTGGAGCGCTTCGGGCACGGCACCTTCCGCGTGGACGTGCTCCTCCCCCGCGCGGCCGACGCGCTGATCGACGAGGCCGAGTTCGAGGCCGACGAGCGCCTCCCGTACTGGGCCGACCTCTGGCCCGCCGCGCGCGGGCTGGCGCGGCACCTGCTCGACGGAGGGAGGGGACAGGGGACAGGGAACAGGGGACAGCGGGAGGTCCGCGAGCCAGGGGTGCTCGATGCGCGGGTGATCGAGCTCGGGTGCGGCGTCGCGCTGCCGTCGCTGGCGCTGCGCTCGCTCGGCGCCGACCCGCTGGCGACCGACTACTACGCCGACGCGCTCCGCTTCGCCCGGGCGAACGCGGTCCGCAACGGCCTGGCCCCGCTGCGCACGGCGATGCTCGACTGGCGCCACCCGCCGCCCGGCGAGCGGTGGAGCCTGGTCGTTGCCGCGGACGTGCTGTACGAGCAGCGCAACGCCGAGGCGCTGGCCGCGCTGCTGCCGCGCATCCTGGCGGAGGGCGGACGCGCGCTCCTGGCGGACCCCGGCCGCGTCTACTTCTCCGTCTTCCGCGACCTGATGGAGGAGATGGACTGGGCCGTGGAGGAAATCGACCTGCGCCGCGAGACCAGCGACCCCGTCACCGGCGCGATGAGCACCGTCCGCATCTGGCGCGTCGCGGTGGAATCGATCGCGCGGGTGAAAGGTGCGGCCGAATGATCTCGCGATGCCCATCCGTCGCGGGAAGATGGCGAAAGGACCAGGGGCTCACCCGCTCCCCCGGTCCTTTCGTCTTCCAGCTAGCCGGCGATCAGGCCACCTTTCGCCGGCGCGCGGCGGGTTGAACGGTGGACGGCGCGGCGGCGGACTTCCGCGGCCGCCCGCCCTTCTTCCCGTTCTCGCGCGAGGCGCGCGCCTTGGCCTCGGACTGCACCTTGCCGCCCGCGCGACCCAGCTCGCTCATCCAGGCCTTGCTGCCGAACACGCCCGCCACCAGCCCGGCCACGCCCAGGTCGGCGTCGAGCTCCTCCCAGTGCAGCGCCGCGCCATCGGGCCAGAGCTCGACCGCCGCCAGCTGCTCGGGCGTGGCACCCTGCAGCCCCTGCCCGAACCGCGCCGGGAAGGCGAAGAGGCACTCGTTCTTCAACTCGATGAAGACCCGGCCGCTGGCCTCGTCGTACCAAGCGGACTTCGCCCGCGGCTCGGTTTCCTGAGCGATGCGATAGCGCTCGCTGGCGGCTTCGAGCTCTTCGTCGGTAGGCATCTTAAAGGCCATGGATCTTTCCTCCACGCAATCAGGAGCAGTTGCTGGTTTCGCCCGACCATTCGCACGGCGTCGGCGATGTCGGGAATGCGCACTGTGCCAGTTTCGACCACGTAACCGGATTCGATTTCGACGATGCACCGCCCATCGGAGTTGTACGCGTGCACGTGCGGCGGACGGTGGTCGTTGGGCCAGACCACGAACCGGAACGGCCCCTCCCGATACACTGTTGGCATGATATTAACCCAACGCTCAGGTTTTGTAAAGGCGCACGTCGCTCACCCGCGCGGCGACCCCGTCGTGGAGCCGCGCGGCCATGATAATCCGGTCCGCCGGATTGGCCACACTGTAAGAATCCTGTTTTCTGCGGCTTATGAGGAGCGCAAAGTGGACTGACTACCCGCCTGTTTTTCTTGTGTCACGGAAAAGTGGACTCAACTCAGCTCGTCGAGTTGTCGCAGCGCTGGCGTCTTCCACGCGGTCACGCCGACCACGCCGAGGGTGACGAAGCCGCCGAGCAGCACCGAGGTCACCGTGCCGAGGAGGCGCGCGGCCACGCCGGACTCGAACGAGCCGATCTCGTTGGACGAGCCGATGAAGATCTGGTTGACCGCGCTCACGCGGCCCAGCATCTCGGGCGGGGTGCGCACCGTCAGCAGGGTGGAGCGGATGACCACGCTCACGTTGTCCAGCATCCCGCTGGCGAACAGCACCGCGAGCGAGAGCCAGAACGAGCGCGACACGGCGAACACGATCCAGCACACGCCGAAGCCGGCGACGCACAGGAACAGCATCCGCCCGGCCCGCCGCAGCCGCCGGTGCGCCAGGACGACGGAGATCAGCACCGCCCCCGCTGCGGGCGCGGCGCGCAGCACGCCCAGCCCCTGTGGGCCGACGTGGAGGATTTCCGATGCGAAAATGGGGAGGAGCGCGGTGGCGCCGCCGAACAGGACGGAGAACAGGTCCAGCACCTGCGCGCCGAGCAGCTCCGGCTGGGTGAGCAGGAAGCGAATCCCCACCGTCAGGTTCTCGCGGATGCCGCCCTGCAGCGCCGGCGCCGGCGTGCGGGTGTAGGCCACGCGCGCGAGCAGGACGAGCGCCGCCAGGCAGAGCGCCGCCTCGACGGCGTACGCCATCCGCGCGCCCGAGAAACCGTACAGCACGCCGCCCAGCGCGGGCCCCACCACCGCCGCGAACTGCCAGAGCGACGAGCGCCAAGCCACCGCGTTCGCGTACGTCTCGCGCGGGACGATCTCGGCGCCGAGCGCGGTGCGGGCGGGCTGCAGGAAGCTGCGCGCCAGCCCGCTGGCGAACACCACCGCGAAGATCGGCCACACGCGCCCGCCCGCCAGCAACGCCGGCCGCAGCGTGAACGCCAGCAGCACCGCCGCGCACGCCGTCTGCACGGCGACGGCGACGAGGGAAAGGCGCTTGCGGTCGTACAGGTCGGCCACGTGCCCGGCGTACAGCGCGGCGCCGACGAACGGGATCGCCTCGGCGAGGCCGACCAGCCCCAAGGCCAGCGGGTCGCGGGTGATGGCGTACACCTGCCAGCCGACCACTGTCGCCTGCACCATCGTCCCCAATGTCATCGCGACCAGGCTGGCCACGAACCAGCGGAACGCGGGGTTGCGCAGGGAGACGTACGGGTCGTGTCGCTCGGCCATTCACTCGCTCGGTTGCCGCCGGGGGATGATCGGGCGCGGATGGTAGCGCGGAGCCCGGACCCCGGCAACCGCAGCCCTTCATCTCCCGACCCGAAGGGGGAGAACAGCCGAAGGGCCGAGACGGTCCGCCTCGGCCCTTCCGTATGTCCTCCCGTGCCGCCGTTCTATACCAGCGTGCGGCGCGACCAGATGACGATGACGCCACATCCGCTGTTGGCGCCGTTGAACTGCGGCGGGATGCGCGCGCCGTTGTAGACCTCCACCCCCTCGATCACCAGCCCCTGGAACTCGGTGTCCATGTCGCTGACGTGGCCGTAGCGGTTGCCGTCGAGGAACACGATGGGCTCGCAGTCGCCGCCGATGACCTCGGGAACGTTCTTGTTGAAGCGGATCAGCGCGCGCCCGCCGTCGCTGGTCACGTACACGCCCGGGATACGGCGCATGGCCTGCGAGAAGCGGTGCGGCGCGTCCGGCCCGAAGTCGGCGCCGGTCAGGAAGTAGCCGCTCCCCCACGAGGCCTTGCGAATGTAGAAGTCGCGCAGGAGCGGCGAGCGAGGGAGCGCCGCCGCCGTCACGTTCAGCCGGCGCAGGACCACGGGGTCGATGCCCAGCGGCACCGGCAGCGTCTGCGCCGGCGTGCCATCGACGATGGCCTGCACGCGCGCGGTAAGGTAGCCCAGCCGCCGCGCCTCGACGGTGACGGGCCCGGCCGGGAGCGCGCGGAACACCGCCTCACCGCGCGCGTTGGTCTCGGCGCGCGCCCGGCCGGCGGTGACCATCGCGCCCGCCACAGGCTGCCCCGTGGTCGTGTCCGCGACGATGACCTTCATCTCGGTGCCGGCCTGCTGCGCGCGTGCCGCGTGCGGCATCGTCACAGCGGTGAGCGCGCAGAGCAGGGCGATATGCCACGCGCGGACGAATCGTTGCTGCATCTTAAGAAACCTCCCCGCGGAGGTGAGTCGGATGTGAGCGAGAGCGAGCCGCCGCCGTGATCGCGACGGCTCGTCACCGGAACGACTCGTCCGGAGGGATTCTGACCCGGGTGGGAGGCTACGGGTATGCGACGATGCGAAGCTCGTCCGCATGAACCAGCAGTTCGTGCTTCACCGGAGCCTCCATCGTGACCAGCGCAACCTGTACGCCTTCACGCCGGGCGAATTTGACCGCAGGGATGAAGTCGCTGTCTGCCGTCACGAGTACAATTCGATCCACAATCCCCCTGCTGGCCAACCATGCGACGTCGAGACCGATCTTCATGTCGACGCGCTTCTGCTTGAGATCGGGAGAGAAGTCGTCCGCCCGCGGTGCGCGACCCGTCCTGGCGATCTCGGCCACTGAACGCTTCTTCAGCACCCAGCCGTCGAACGACAGTTCCCCCGCTCGGAACGCCACGTTGTCCTTGAGCGACAGCTCGCGGATGAACGTGGTCATCTGCGAAAAGGTAGTCGTCGCCGAGAAATCGATGTTCGTACGGGTGAGCGGGTGACACTCGGTGCCACCGAATGGCGGGCAGTGGTAGCAGTAGATGCGGAACAGCTCCTCGTCGGGAGCGCGCACGCACCGCTGGGCGAAATCGTGGACCTCGTCCGCCGTGGGAAGGCGATTCCCGACGGCGTGATACAGGCGGTGGAGAGTGAATCCGAGGTCCAGCAGCACAGCCGTCTTTTTCATAGGATGCGCTGGTTCGGGAGAAAAAAGATCCCTCTCCGGGATGTAGCGCTTGGAGAGGGATCGGGTATAGATGCCGGCCTACCGGCGTTCGGATGAAATGAATATAGTACCCGCGCAACCCCTGTCAAGGCCGTCCAACTGCTACAATTACAGCCCTCTTCCGCGCCAGGGCTCGTTGGCTTCGAGGCAGTCCATCAGCTCGATGTAGACGCGGCGCGCGGCCTCGGTGAAGTCCTCGTCGGAGGCGTCGTCGAACGGGAGCAGCGCGGCACGGATGCGCTCGGAGAGCGAGCCGCTCTCGATCACCCCCGCGATCAACTCCATGTACGGCTGCTCGTCCTTCCTCGCCATCTTCCGCGCGGCGGCCAGCAGCTCGCGCAGGACCGCGCGGACGTCGGTGCGGCCGGTCTCGTCGCGCTCGACGGCCACGTGCGGCGCGGCGACCAGGGCGGCGCTGCCGTCGCGGATGGTGGCGCGGAAGTCCTCCACCAGCAGCTCGTGCGGCGGCAGCGTCATCTTCCCCGCCATCACCCGCCGCGACAGGTGCCTGAGCGCGGCACGCACGAACGCGGCGATCGCCACGTCCATCCGCACGCACTCCTGCGTGTCGAGCACGCGCACCTCCATCGCCCGGCGCGAGAACTTGAACACGGCGCCGCGCGCGTTCAGGAACTCGTGGCGGATGGCCGAGGTGTCGTGCGGGAAGCGGTCGAGCGCCGCGTACATCGGCCCCAGGATCCGCCGGCGATAGTCCGCGAAGCTCTCCACGTACTCGGGGACGAGCTGGCCGCAGCTCTCGGGGATGCGCGCCTGGTGCTCCAGGATCCACGCCAGCCGCGAATCGGCGTGCGGGCGCAGGTCGCCTTCGTACATCGGCGTGCTGGCGGCGATCGCGGGAAGGTAGGGGACGAGCAGCGCGGCCGCGGTGTGCATCGCCAGCGTCTCGCGCTCGTCGCCGAAGGGGAGGTTCAGGTGCGACGCCTGCACGTTCATCCATCCGTGCGTACGCACGTCGAACAGCTTCTCGTAGGTGCCGTAGATGCGCGTCCCCGAGCGCGACCAGAGCCGGCCGTTGCGCGGATCGAACCAGGGGTGCATCCCCGTGGGCATCAGCCGCGCGTCGAACTCGTCGCGGAGGACGGCGACGAAGCGCTGGATCCCCTCGTACAGGATCTCCTCCGCCTGCCGCAGCGAGCGCACGGGCGCGGTCGTCTTCACCTCGAACACGTGGTCGGCGATCTCGTTGCTGAACCCGAGCGCGCCCAGGTGCACGTCGCTCGTCCCCCGCCCGGCCAGGATGCGGAAGGCGGGCTCCACCAGCGAAACGACGTTGAGGTCGCGGTCGACGGTGGGATATTCCAGCTCCATCCCCGCCACCTCGAAGGCGCGGTAGTTCGCGGACCCGTTCTCGCCCGACCGCTTCACCCGCACGGGTCGGCGGATGGAGACCAGCGCGGGCTCCTCCCCCGTCCCGTTGCCGTTAGCCCCGTGTGACGGCGCGCCCTCCTCGATGCGCCGCACGAAGAAGCTCACGATGTCTTCGTAGATGGCGTTGCCGTCCTCGGCGTCCTCGTAGCCGACGTCGAGGTTGGGGTTGTCGTTGATCTCGATCACCACCGGCCCGTCCGCCGTCTCCTTGAGATCGACGCCGTAGAGCCCGTCGCCAATCAGGCGGGCGGCGCGCAGGGCGGCGGCGACCACGTCCGGCGGCGCCTCGCCGCGGGGGACGGCCTCGACCTTCCCGTAGCGCTCCGTCCCCTTCACCTCCGTGCGGATCTGCCAGTGCCCGCGCGCCATGTAGTAGCGCGACGCGAACAGGAGCCGCCCGCCCAGCACGGTGATGCGCCAGTCGAACTCCGTCGGCAGGAACTCCTGGGCGATGAGGAGCGGCGAGCGCGCGAACATCTCCTTCGAGCGCCGGCGGAACTCGTCGCGGCTGGAGATCTTGTGCACCGCCGCGGAGAAGGAGCCGTCGGGGAGCTTGATGACGAACGGGAGGCCCAGCGTCTCGAGCGCGCTCCAGCGGGTCGTCTGCGTGACGATGAGGGTGCGTGGCGTGCGGATCTCCTCGCGGCGGAGCAGCTCCTCGAGGAAGACCTTGTTGCCGCAGCGGATGATGGACTGCGGGTCGTCGACCACGGGCATGTCCAGCGCCTCGGCGCGCAGCGCGAACTGGAACGCCGGCTCGGAGACGCCGGTGAGCGCGCGGATGAAGAGCGCGTCGTACTCCGGCAGCTTGCGCATGTCGCCCAGCCCGATGCGCGCGACGTGCACGTTCTGTCGCGCGGCCACGCGCTCCAGCCGGTCGATGGTCTCCGGCGACGAGGGGCTGAACGGGTCGGCGGGGTCGACTAGGACGGCGATGGAGGCGCGCACCGTCTCGCGCGGCGCCTCGCGGCCGCGGCGGAGGACGCGCGCCTCGTCGCCCAGCGCGCGCGCCAGCTCCGCGTGCTCGTCCGCCGACAGGTGGTGCGGGGGGACGGCGGCCACCTGCGTGACCTTCCACTCCTCGTCCTCGTGCACCAGCTGCAGCCGCAGCACGGGCGCCGGCCACTCGCGGTAGACGGCCAGCGCCGCGCGCTGGAAGCGCGGATCGGCGCAGGTGCCCAGGTAGACCAACGCCTCGACGTACTCCCCCTCGCCCGCCGGCCGGCACTCCCCCTCCTCGCCGCGGACCAGGGGGACGGGGAAGTGGTGGCGCGGCTCCTCCTCCTCGACCTCCTCGCCTTCTCCTGGATGGAGATCGGGCGGCGGGAGATGGAGCTCGCGGCGGCGGACACGCATCTCCGCCGCGTCAATGGTGGCCACGCCGGCCTCCTGCAGCGCGCGGAAGCGCCCATACGGCTCCTGCAGCCCCTCGCACGTCTCCACCGTGGGGATCACCTGCTGCCGCCGCGCGTCCGCGAGGAGGGAGACGTAGTAGCCTCGGCTGCGGTAGCGGGTGGAGCGGCAGAGGTTGACGACGACGGCGCGCGGATCGGCCAGGGCCTCGCCACCTTCGAGATACCGGTCGGCGTCGACGACGGTGCCGGCCGGGAGCCCGGCCGCGTCGCGGGGATCGGAGACGACGACGATGACCCTTCTGCGGTTCACGCGCGCGCCTCCCCGGCGGGCCAGACTTCCAGCAGCACCGCGTCGTAGGTCACGTCGCCCAGCAGGATGGCGTTGGTCAGGCGGTCGGCATCCACCACCAGCTTCTCCGCGTCACCCGGCTCGGGAGGGATCTGCTCGAAGGGGTCGAGGACGATCAGCCGGCGGCCCCACTGCTCGTAGCCGCTGATCACCACGAAGTGGCCGGTGGGCTCGCCGCGCACGTCGTCGTCCACCAGCCGGTCGGTGACGGGGTCCCACCGCTCGCGCGAGTAGCGGTAGAGATAGGTGGCGCTGAGGCCGGCCAGGATGGGGTGCTCGCGGTCGATGATGGACTTGAGCAGCCCCGGCGTGAGCTCCGCGAACGCCAGCTCGCCGCCGAGCTCCAGGAAGTGGATGTAGGCCTGCGCCGCGCGCAGCCGCTTGGCGTCGGCGAGATAGGGGAAGCGCAGGTGGATCTTCTCCGCGAGCTGCGCGGGGGGGAGATCGACCCAGGTGGGATCGAAGATGCGCAGGTCGTACGAGTAGATGCGCGCGTGGAAGCCGCGCCGCAGCGCCGAGATGCCCAGGAACACGGCCAGCGTGCCGCCGTCCTCGTTGCGCTCGAGCGAGGCGATGATCTGGTCGACGTCCACGTCTAGCCCGTAGAAGGAGTAGACCTTCCGCAGGCAGGTGGGGCCGCAGGTCACGTCGTCGGGCTGCACGAAGCGCTGCACGGGCAGCTCGTGCGCCGCGCGGGCCACGAACTCGGTGCGCTCGTCGACCGCCGGCAGCGGGGGTGCGGATGCCATCACTCTGTCTCCTTGACCGTCACTGCGATCTCCGCCGGTAGCGCAACGGGTGTACCAGCTTCGCTGGAGTGCCAAGTGCCAAGTGCCAAGTGCCCAGTGCGCGGCCGCGGCATCGCGCCCTCTCCGGCTCGCTTAGGCTCGCCACCTCTCCCGTACCGGGAGAGGTAGCCCGCCACCATCCGCGCGGACGGCGAGCGCCTTCGCCTCCGACACGATCATAATCGCGCGGCGGAGAAGTCCGCGCAGGCGGACTGTGTGTCGTTGTAGCCGCGACTTCAGTCGCATACTCCCCAACCCCATCGCCACCTCCACCACCCCCAAAACACCGCGCCCGCGGCCGGGATCCGGACGCGGGCGCGATCACCATCAACTCAGCACTCAGCACTCAGCACTTTCGTCCTACGGCCTGACCGCGCGCGGGATCTCGCGCACGCGCGGGCCGCTCTCCACGCGCAGCACGTAGGCGCCGGTGGCGCGCTCGCCCACCGAGTTGGCCACGATCACGTACGGACCCGAGTGCGGCAGGGTGAGCGTGAGGCCCGCGTCGGTTTCGCCCAGCGAGTCGTCGTCGTGCTCGTACAGCGGGCCGTTGGGGTCGTTCACCACCAGCCACGCGTCGAAGTCGCCGGACTGCAGACTGATGGTGATCCGCTCGCCCGCGCGGCCGGTGTACACGTACGCGTCCATGTAGCTGTTGTCGTCGCGCAGCATGTCGCTGGTCGTCAGGCGCCCGCTCACCCCGGCGCCCGCACGGATCGCGGGCAGCCGCCGCCAGTCGAGCCCGGTGATGGACACGCCGCGGGTGTTGCCGCCGCCCGGACGCGCCGATCCCGTGCCGCGCTCCACCGACAGCGTGTACGCGCCCACGTCGCGCTGCCCCACCGTGTTGGCGGCGATCAGGTAGCGCCCCGTGCGCGGCAGCGTGACGGTGATGCGCGAATCGTTGCCGCCGCCGCCGTCGTCGTCGTGCAGGTCCAGCCCGCTGCCGCCCGGCTCCATCAGCACCAGCCACGAGTCGAACGCGCTGGAGCGCATGGTCACCGTGATCTGCTCGCCCGCGCGGCCGTTGTAGATGTACGGGTCGGCGTAGGTGTTGTCGCTGCGCAGGAAGTCGTTGCGCGAGATGGTGCCGGCGACCGTCTGCCCCAGCGCGATGCGCGGCGCGCGGCTCAGGTCCATGTCCTCCAGGTCGCCCTCGCCGCCGCCGCCGTTGTTGTCGTCGTTGCTGCTCACCCGGCCGCTGCCGCGCTCCACGCTGAGCGTGTAGGCGCCGGTGGAGCCCTCGGACATGGAGTTGGCCACGATCAGGTACTGCCCGCTGCGCGGCAGCGTCACCGTCAGCTGCGAGTCGAGGTTGCCACCGCTGTCGTCGTCGTGCTCGCGCAGGCCGCCCGACGGGTCGGTCATCACCAGCCACGAGTCGAACGCGCTGGAGCGCAGCGTCACCGTGATCTGCTCGCCCGCGCGGCCGCTGTAGACGTAGGTGTCGGCGAACGAGCCGTCGGGACGGCGGAAGTCGTTCGTGCTCAGCCGCCCCTGCACCGTCTGCCCCATGGCGATGCGGGGGAGCGAGCCCGGGTTCAGGGCGTCGACGTCGCGCGTCCGCGTGGAGCCGCGCTCGCCGCCGAAGCGCAGGTCGCCGGTGAAGGCCACGCGCCCCGGCTGCGACTGCGTCAGCCGCGTGAGCTCGGTGACAGGAACGGCGAAGTTCAGGTTCTGCCCCTCCGAGAGCACCGCCACGCTCACGCCCACCACCTCGCCGCGCATGTTCAGCACCGGGCCGCCCGACGAGCCGTGGCTGATGGGCGCGCTGATCTGCACCAGCGTCTTCCCCTCCACGCGGCGGATGGCGCTCACGATTCCCGTCGACACCGTGTTCGACAGCCCCTCGGGCGCGCCGATCACCACGATGGCCTCGCCCACCTCGGGAAGGCCGCGGGCCAGCGGGAGGGTGGCGGGGGGATTGGTGATGCGCGGCAGGATGGCCAGGTCGGCCGCGGGGCCGCCGACCGCCTCGGCGTAGGTCGCGGTGCCCAGCCGGCGCTCGTCCTGGGTGACGGCCTCCACGCGCGCCGAGCCCTCGACCACGTGCCGGTTGGTGGCGATGCGGCCGTCGGGAAGGAAGAAGCCGCTGCCGAGGCCGGTCTGCCGCCCCGACCCGTTGTAGGTGTTCAGGGTGATCACCGCCGGGCTGGCGCGGCGGGTGATAGTGACCACGTCGGGCTGCGCGGCCGCGCGGGCGGCGGGAAGCAGCGCGAGCGCGAGCACGACCGGGCTGGTCTTGAGGAAGCGTGGCATCATCGCTGGAAACTCCCGGGCGGGCGCCATGAGCTGGAAGGGAACCGCTGCGCACCCAATCTGCGCGCGGGCGCGGGAGCCGTCCAGTGGATGGGCACAGGCCGTCCACCGCGCCATTGTCCTAACCCGTGGACGGGGGATTCTGTTCCGCGTGCGATCCACCACGGGACGAACGAAAAGGAGAAGGCCAGACGGGGGAAATCGCCGCCTCGCCTTCTTCTCCTCTCAATACCAGATCCGCGGATTGCCTGGCAATCCAGACAAACAGAATGTCTCACACGGAGGGAACGGAGGAAACGGAGAACTGCTCATTCGTCCTCCGTTCCCTCCGTTTCCTCCGTGTGAGACTCTTTTGAATCAGATTTCAATCACGCCGTCGCATGCACGGTCATCCGCGGAATCCGGTATCACTCCGTGGAGTCACAGCAGCCCGCGGCGCTTCACGTCGAGGTAGCGGTTGACGACGTTGGGAACGGCGTCCGTCGGGCGCGAGTCGGCGATGAGGACGCCGCTGCGCTGCATCTGCGTGAGCGCGGCGGCGCGGGCCTGCAGCAGCTCCTCCGCGGCGGCGCGGCGGTAGACGTCGCCGTCGCCCTTCGCGGGGATCTGCGCGGTCGCCTCGAGGTCGGGATTGCGCAGCGCGACGGCGATGGGGAGATGGCGCGAGGCCGCCTTCCCCAGGTGCGCCACCAGCGCGGACGACGCCTGCGCGTCGATGATGTCGGTGAACACCACCAGCAGCGAGCGCCGCCGCAGCTGCTTCGCGAGATACGTGAACGCGGCGGGATAGTTCGGCTCCACCATGCGCGCGTGCACGCCCCCCAGCGCCTCGGCGATGGTGTTGATGCTGCTGCGCGACGGCGGGATGTACTGCTGCACCCGGTCGGCGAACACCAGCAGCCCCACCTGGTCGCCGTGCTGCGAGGCCACGTCGGCCAGGAGGAGCGCGGCGGTCAGCGCGTAGTCCAGCCGCTCGCTGTCGCCCACCTTCTCCGTCATCAGGCGGCCGGCGTCCACCAGCATCACCACGTTCTGGCGGCGCTCCACCTCGTACTGGCGCACGATCAGCTTCGACCGCCGCCCCGTGGCCTTCCAGTCGATGGTGCGCGGGTCGTCGCCGCGCGCGTACTCGCGCAGGCTCTCGAAGCTGCCGCCCTCGCCGCGCTGGCGGACGGGGCGGAAGCCGGCCTCGCGCAGGCGGTTGTGCAGGCCGAGCAGGCGGTAGCGCCGCACCTCCATCACCCCCGGCAGCACGCGCAGCGGATCCCCCCGCTCCACGCGGCGCTGGCGCCACGCGAGCCCCAGCGGGCCGAGGACGCGCACGTGCACGTCGCCGTACTCGGCGTCGCCGCGGCGGTCGGCAAGGAGGGGGAACTCCACGCGCTCGTCGCGGCCGGGGCGCAGCACGATCTCCTTCGCCCAATCGCCCTGCCGCACCAGGATCTCGGGGAGGTCGTCGGTGACGCGGACGCGGGCGGTGCTCTTCCCGCGGTTCTCCAGCATCAGCGTTTCGCGCGAGGTGGCGCCCAGCCCGATGCGCAGGGGCGCGCGCCGCTCCACCCGCAGCGTCGCGGACGGCGCCCACGCCGCGTCGAGGGCGAAGAGGAGCAGCAGCACCGCGTCCACGGCCAGCGCGGCCGGCGCGCTCACCAGGAACAGCGCCGAGAACAGGGCGAGAAGGAGCAGGAACCGCCTGGACGGAAGTGCGTTCAAGATCCAGCGTGACGGATCGGGTGATTGGCGATGGCGTGGGTGACGGCCATCGGTGTCGGCGCGGCGCGGAGGCCCTCTCCCCCCGGCCCCCTCCCCCAAAACCGACTGGGGGAGGGGGAGACCTCAGCACGGGGACAGGGTTCGGCTCGTCGTACCCGGCGCCCGCGCGGCCGCAGGCGGCCCCCTCCCCCGGCCCCTCCCCCGCTGCGCAGGGGAGGGGAGCACTTCGAGCGCGGGAGCGATTCATCTGCCTGCAATCGTAGTTGCATGCAAACACGATTGCAGGCAAACACGATTGCGGGCAGCCGCCACGACTTGCTTCAGCGCGGCGCGGGGAGCGTCTGGAGCAGGCCGCGCAGGCGGTCGTCCACGCGCTGGCCCTCGACCTCGGCCTCGGGGGTGAGGACCACGCGGTGGCGAAGGACCGGCGCGGCCAGCGACTTCACGTCGTCGGGCGTCACGAAGTCGCGGCCGGAGAGCAGCGCCTCGGCGCGCGAGGCCAGGAACAGCGCCACCCCCGCGCGCGGGCTGGCGCCCAGCGCGAAGCTCGGCTCCTCGCGCGTCGCGCGGACGATGCGGGTGATGTAGTCGCGCACGGTGGGCTCCACGTGCACCGCGCCGCACATCTGCCGCAGCCGCACCAGGTCGCCCGCGGCCAGCATCGGCTGCACGCCGTACGTCTCCGGGCGGTCGGCGCTGAAGCCGTCGGCGTAGCGGTCCAGGATGGCGCGCTCGGCGTCGGCCGGGGGATAATCGACCGTGATCTTCAGCAGGAAGCGGTCGAGCTGCGCCTCGGGGAGCGGATAGGTGCCCTCGTACTCCACCGGGTTCTGGCTGGCGAACACGGTGAAGCCCACCGGCAGCGGGCGGCTCTTCCCGTCCACCGTCACCTGGCGCTCCTGCATGGCCTCGAGCAGCGCGGCCTGCGTCTTGGCCGGCGCGCGGTTGATCTCGTCGGCCAGCAGCAGGTCGGCGAAGATAGGGCCGGGGTGGTAGACGAACTCCTTCTTCAGCTCGTCCAGCACGTTCACGCCCACGAGATCGGTCGGCATCAGGTCGGGCGTGAACTGCACGCGCCCGAAGCGCAGGTCCAGCGCCAGCGCCAGCGAGCGGATGGCCAGCGTCTTGGCGGTGCCCGGCACGCCCTCCAGCAGCGCGTGCCCGCCCGCCAGCAGCGCCACCATCATCTGCCGCAGCATGGGATACTGGCCCAGGATCACGCCGTCCAGCCGCTCCAGCACCTCGTGCGCGCGGCCGGCGTCGGCCGGGGGTGGGCCCGTTACGATGCTCACGTTCGGGAGACCTCGTCGATGTATCGGTCCACGTCGCGGGCCAGCGCCACCAAGTCGGCGCTCCGCCCCTTCTTCCATTCCGCCTCCAGCTCCCGCGCCGCCTGTCCCGCGGTGGGATGCGCGGCGAGCCGCTGCAGCATCTCCCCCTCCGCCGCGGCCGTGTGGGGGACGCGCCGGCCCAGCCGCCGCGCCATCCCCGCCAGCAGCAGGCGGCGGGCGGTGTCGCGCGCGCCGGCCTGGAGATAGGCGCCCGCCAGCGCCTCCACGTGCTCCAGCGGCGAGCGCCGGCGCGCGGGCGGCGGCGGCAGCGGCTTCCCGAAGCGCCGCCCGAAGAGGAGGACCAGCCCGAGGAGCGCGGCGGCCACCTGCAGCGCCGCGTGCCCCGCCGGCTCGCGCAGGAGGAAGCGCGTGGTCCCGCCGATCACGCTCCCGCCGGTCTTGAAGCCGTGGTGGTACTCGTCGAACCAGAGCGCGCGCCGGTCGCCCGCGTCCACCGCGGTGCGGGCGAAGAGGATGGCGGCGCGGCTCCGCTTCAGCCGCCCGTTGACCAGCGGGAGCGCATCGGACCAGGCGATCACCCGCCCCTTCCCCAGCCGGTAGTCGACCACGACGGGGGTGCGGCGCGCGCTGGCCAGCACCGTGGCCGTGCCGTCGAAGGCGCGCGAGGAGCGCAGGAAGCCGGTCCGGAAGCCGTCCACCGTCCCCACCCCCTCGGTCAGCCGGTTCGCCTCGGCCGTGGCCGTGGCGCCGTGGTAGCGCCGGGTGGTGGTGCGCAGCGTGTCGCGCGCCAGCGAGGTCACCCGCAGCCCCAGGGAGTCGGCGGTCTCGTCGTCGAGCCGGGCGGCGTAGATCACCGTCCCCCCGCGGCGCACCCACTCGGCCAGCGCGTGCAGCTCGCCGGAGCTGGGGGTGAGCATGGGCGAGAGGAGGACGAGCGGGCCGGCCAGCGAGTCGGCGTCGAGGAAAGGCTGCATCCGCCGCCGGGTGGGCACCTTCAGCTCCGTCAGCACATCGCGCAGGGCGCGCGCGCCGGCGGGTCCAGCGACGAAGGTGGACGGGCGCGGGTCGTCGGCGGTGGCCTCGACGCGGCGGCCCGTGAGCACCGCGATCAGCAGCACCAGCACGATCAGCAGGGCCAGGAAGGCCACGTCGCGGCGGCTACCCATGGGCCGCTCCCTTGGCCGCGGCGCCCTTCATCCGCTCCCACCCCTCGGCGTCGAGCGCGCGCCCGCCGAAGGCCACGGGCTCGAACAGGCGCAGGAAGCCGTTCAGCGCGCGCGCCGCGTCGGGATGCTTGCGCACCTCGCGGCGGTAGTCGCCCGGCGTCTTGCTGGCGTCGAAGCGCACCACGCCCAGGTCGTCCAGCCGCAGCAGCAGCGCCTGATAGAGCGCCGCGGCGGCCTCGCGCAGCTTTCCCTCCGCGGCGAGGCGGGCGGCCTCGGCCTCCCAGTCGGCGGCGGTGCGGGCACGCGGCGCCTTCGTCCTGGCCGCGCCGGGCTCGCGCTCGCCCTGCTGCGAGACCTTGAGCGCCGTCCACGCCAGGTGCGCGATCAGCGCCAGCGCCGAGATCCCCAGCCAGCCGATGATGATCCAGAAGAGGAGGGGATGGGTGGTGCGCAGCTCGGTCAGCCGCTCCAGCTGGCCGCCGATCCACGCCCAGATCTTCTCCAACTGCTGGTTGAGCCACTCGCCGATGCCGTGGCGCTCGCGGTACTCGGGGCGCTGGTAGACGGTGGTCACCGCCTTCTGCACCTCGGCGACGCTGGGGAGGGTGGCGGGCACGGCTCACCCCCTCCGCATGGCGCGGCGGACGCGGCGAACGGTCGCCGGCGGGGCGGGGTGACGAGGGGTCACGGGCGGTGCGGAAGACGGCGCGGGAACGCGGGAAACGGCGCGCCGGGACTGCGGGCGCGGGCGGCGGAAGCTATGCGGTCCGGCCGGCGCGTGTCAATCCGGACGGGACGAAACGAGCGGCCGGGCGCGTCTCCGCCGCCCGGCCGCTCTGGGTCTCCGTCGAACGCGAGGCGATCAGCCCCAGCGCGGCGTCTCGGGGGCGGGGCCCTGCCCCTGCGGCCCGCCGTAGCCCTGCGGATAGCCGGGCTGGGGATAGCCGTAGGGCGGCTGGCCGGGCGCGGCGAGCGCCTCGGTCATCATCTGCACGTCGAGCGCCTCGGTGCGCACGCGCCGGTCGTAGTACAGCAGCACCGTCGCGCCGATGGAGAAGGGGAGCGTGAGGGTGCGCAGCAGGCCGCCCAGCAGCTGCCCGATGACCTGGTACGGCGCCGCCCGCGCCATGTCGCCCTCCGAGACGATCACCCCGAAGATGCTCAGGCCGCCGCTCACCGCGCCGCCGGGGAGCCCGGAGATCAGCCCCGCGACGAACACCACCAGGAACACCTCGAGCCATGCGTCCTTGATCAGCTGCCAGGAGCGGGCGATGGCGTCGAACGGGCCCAGCCGCTCCAGCACCACCGCCGGGGGCACCGCGAAGGAGGCCAGGAGCACCACGAACATCCCCACCACGAACGCCAGGCAGCCGAGCATGGCCATGAAGGTGACGGCGATGTAGGCCACCAGCAGCGGCAGCGCGCGCGACAGCCCCCGCTTCAGCGCCTCGCCGGTGCTGACGGGGGTGCCGGTGTAGGCGCGCGAGAACTGGTAGGTGACGCCGCCGATGGCCGTGACGCCGCCGATCATCGCGGGGATGGTGAGCACGGCCAGCGCGATCAGCAGCCCGGGCGTCGCGCCGCTGAACGGGGCGCTCTCGGGGCTGAAGGAGCCCCCCAGCAGGGCGTAGACGGCGGACCACGCGATCACGGGAAGCTGCGGGACCAGCGCCGTCAGGAAGAGCGACGCGAACTGCCGCCGATAGATGGTGAACGCGCCGTCCAGGATCTCGCCGAAGCTGAGCGGCCTGAGGTTGGAGAAGGACATGTGGGTGGGTCCGGGAGAAGATGGGGCCTGAACACGCGAAAGGCGGGGCGATCCAAGCTAGACAAGCCCGTTCGGGAGGTCAAGCGCGCGTAAACAGATGCGGTCAACAAAGTTCTCGCACGCGGGGCGACGGATCGGAGGCCTGATAGCGGATTCCAGGATCAACTGTGCATTGGACTCAGGAATTCCTTCCTCCAATGATTACGCGGAGGCGCGGAGAACAGCGGAGAACTCAGCGCCGGAGTGAGTTCTCCGCGTCTCCGCGTCTCCGCGTGAGACCCTTCTTTGTGATCTAGTTGATCGACACGGCGACGGAGTCGGACGTGGTGCCGGGGATGGGGCGGTGGCTCGCGTCGGACCAGTAGAGCAGGATGTGCGTCGCCCCCGCCGGGAGGCGCGGAAGCGTCCAGCGGTAGGTCGTGCCGCTCACCCGCAGCACGTCGGCGCTGCCGGGCATCAGCTCGGCGGTGCCCACGCGCGCGTGCACGTGGCGGCCGGCGGCGGGGTCCGAGCCGTCCGGCCGCAGCTCGGCACGCGCGTCGAAGGTCACCGTCAGCGGCTGGTCGAGCGACGCGCCGGGCCGCGGGTCGTCGATGGTGATGCGCGGCGCGCGGTCCACCTTCGTCGTGTCCGCGCCGCCGCCGCGCACCAGGAACCACAGGGCGAGCACGATCGCGATCACCCCGACCGCGCCGTAGACCCTGTCCGACACCGACAGCCCGCCGCGCGCTTTCGTATCCGTCATCCCCGATTTCTTTCGTCTCCAAGAACTTGCGGTTGTGGCGGCGTGGAAGATGCGGCGCCCGCCGTCTCCGCGCGAGGGGCGGGGCGAACGGTTGCCCCGGCGGCCCGCGCGGGATACCATTCGCCCCATGCGCCGCATCGCCAGCCTGCTGTTCCTGCTCGCCTTCGCCTTCACGCAGGCGTCGGCCGCGGAGTGCCCCATGGCCTCCGCGTCCGCCGCGCCCGCGTCCGGCGATGCGCACGCGATGCACGGCGCCGCGGGCCACCACGGCGGCCACCACGCGGACGCGGACGATCCCGGGCCGCGGCATTCGCACGCGCCGGGACAGCGCGCCGAGTGCGGCATCGTGATGTCGTGCGGCGCGGCCGTCGTCGTCGCCGGCGAGATCGACGTCCCCGCACCCTCCGCATCGGCCGACGCGCCGGTGCGGACGCCAGCGCTTTACGCATCTCCCTTCATCGCCATTGTCTCACCCCCTCCACGACTCGCGCTCCCGGCCTGACCGCGCGCCCCGCGACGGGCGCTAGACCGAGGATCGCAAACGAGAGAGTGGAGATGGGACAGAGAAGGATCGGCGCGGCCCTGCTGATGGGGGCTGCCGCCGCCGCGTTGGCGTTCGGCCGCGCGGAAGCACAGGTGCGGCCGGACACGTCGCACGCCGCGCATCACCCGGCGCCGCGGGATACATCGCGCGCGGCACACGCGGGGCACGACATGGGGGCGATGCCGGGGATGACGCCCGTGCGCGACACGCTCCCCACGCCGCTGCAGCACGCGGGACTGCACGACGCCATGAGCGGCCGCCGCCACGCCGGGATGAAGCACGAGATGCTGATGCGCGAGTTCGCCGGGGGGTGGCAGCTTCTCGGCATGGCGCAGGCGTTCGCGATGACCACCTGGGCCGCGCCGCGCGACGCGGACAACCCGCTGCACGACACCGAGTCGTACCTCACCCAGCCCGCGGCGATGGTGAACGTGCTGAGCCCCGGCGCCACCGTCGCGCTGCGCACCACGCTGAACTTCGAGGCGCTCACCCAGCCGCAGGGCGAGATCGCCTTCGGCGGGTGGGGCGAGGGATTCATCGACCGGCGGCACCCGCACACCTTCCTGCACGAGGCGGTGCTCAGCCTCAACCTGTGGGACGTGGGCGGCGGCGCGCTCTCCTTCTCCGCCGGGAAGGGGTTCGCGCCGTACGGAACGGACGATCCGATGTCGCGCCCAGTGGCGAAGTATCCCACCAACCACCACCTTTCGCAGATCCTGGAGCGGTGGCTGGTGATGGGCCAGTATCTCCGCGGCCCGTGGAGCGTGGAGGCGAGCGTGTTCGGCGGACAGGAGCCGGACGGGCCGTGGGACCTGGGAAACCTCTCCTCCTTCGGCAACTCCTTCTCCGGACGGGTGATGCGGCGCTTCGGGGGGACGGGGACCACGGCGCCGTGGGAGCTCTCCGCCTCCTTCGGCAGCGTGGCCGAGGAGCACGCGGGGACGACGGAGCGCACGCGGCTGTACAACGGCAGCATCCGCCACTCCGGCGCGCACTCGTTCGGCGGCATCTACGCCATGGCCGAGGCCTCGGTCAGCGACCCCGGCGACGGCGACGGCTTCTGGTCGGTGCTGGGCGAGACGCAGGTCCGCATCGCCCGGCACCGCCCGTACTACCGGATCGAGCTGGCGACGCGGCCGGAGTATCTCCGCGAGGACGTGGTGGGGACCGAGGGCTTCTTCCGCTACGACCACGACGCCCACCCGGTGGGCGCGTCGCGCTGGCTGATCAGCTCGCTGGGGTACGAGTTCGACCTTTCCGGCGGCGGCGTGGCCACGCGGCCGTTCGTCGAGGTGCAGCACAACCGCGTCTCGCGCGAGCGGGGCCCCGTTCCCGCCGCGCTGCTGGACGGGGAGAACTTCTGGAGCGTGTCCGCCGGCTTCCGCCTGTTCTTCGGCGGAGGGCCCATGCGCATGGGGAGCTACGGCGCGCTCGACGACATGACCCTGATGCACCACCCGCTCGACGGGATGGATTCCATGCCCGCGATGGGCCACTGACCGGTCCGATGCCCCGCTTCCCCGCCCCGCGCGCGGCGTTCGCCGCGCTCCTGCTCGCCGCCACGTTGGTGCGCCCCGCCCCCGCGGCGGCGCACACGCGCCTCCAGTCCTCGTCCCCCCATGACAGGGAGACGGTGGGCGACACGCTGCGCACCATCCGCCTCCGCTTCAGCGAGGCGGTGGCGCCGGCGATGTCGATGCTGGAGCTGTCGATGTACGATTCCGTCGTCGTGAGCGGGGCGATGGCCGTCGGGGCGGAGGGAGACGCGAAGGTGCTCGAGTTCGCCCTCCCCGGCGCGCTCGATCCCGGCACCTACCGCGTGTCGTGGCACGCGGCGTCGGCGGACGGGCACGTGATCCGCGGCAGCTTCCGGTTCTTGGTCGTCGAGACGACTCCTTCCTCGCCGGTCGCCTCCTCGCTGGTCGCGGCGCAGGACGCGCCGGCGGCGGACGAGCAGGCGGCGGGGGGGGACGAGGAGGCGGAGTCGGACGCCGCGCGGCCGCTGCCGGTGGCGGTGCGGTGGGCGGAGTTCCTGGCGCTGCTGGGGATGATCGGCGCCGTCGCGTTCAACCTGCTGGTGGTGCGGCGCGTCCGCGGCGGCGAGGGGATGGAGCGCATCGCCGACCGCGCGGCGTACGGCGCGTGGCACCTGGCGCTCGCGGCGGCGGCGCTGTCGCTGCTGACGCTGCTGGCGCGGCTGTGGCTGCAGTCCGCCGAGCTGAACGGCCCCGACCAGGCGTTCGACGGCGAGATGATGCGGGCGCTGCTGACCGGCACCGTGTGGGGGAGCGGGTGGATCCTGCAGGCGGTGGGAACGGTGGCGTATTTCCTGGGATTGATGGTGGCGCGCGCGCCGCACGGCCGCTCGACCGGATGGATGGGCGCCGCCGTGGCCGCGCTGCTGCTGGCCGCCGTCCCCGCGCTCAGCGGCCACGCCGCGGCCGAGGAGAAGGCGACGGCGGTCGCCATCGCCAGCGACTGGCTGCACGTGCTGGGCGCCGGCGTGTGGCTGGGGACGTTGGCGACGGTGATGCTGGCCGGCCTTCCCGCCGCGGCGTTCGCGCACGAGGGGGAGGGGACGGCTGGGTTTGCGCGGATGGTGGCGGCGTTCTCGCCGGTCGCGCTCGCCGGCGCGGGCACGGCGGGGGTGACGGGGGTGGTGAGCGCGCTCTTCCATATCACCGCCGTTGGCGACCTGTGGAACACGAGCTACGGCGTGATGCTGCTGATCAAGCTGGCCCTGCTGGGGATCGTCGCGGCGATCGGCTTCCACAACTGGCGCACCGTCCTGCCGTCGCTGCACGCGTCCGAGTCTCCCACGCGCCTGCGCCGCACCGCCGCCGCCGAGCTCGCCACCGGCGTCGTCGTAGTCCTCGTCACCGCCATCCTCGTCGCCCTCCCGCCGCCGTAAACAGAAGGGTCTCACGCAGAGGGCGCAGAGCTACCGAACGAGCTCTCTGCGACCTCTGCGCCCTCTGCGTGAGATTCTTCTTTATTTTCTTCAGGCCGCGACCAGCTCCGGCTCCTTCCGCTTGGGGCGATTCATGATGTGCACGGCCTCGCCGAGGGCGTGCTTGAAGGCTTCCATCACCCCCTCGCCAAGGGTGGGGTGGGGGTGGATGGTGAGCGCCACGTCCTCGGGCGACGCCATCATCTCCAGCGCGAACGACGCCTCGCCGATCAGCTCGCTGGCCTCGGGGCCGACGATCTGCACCCCGATCACCCGCTCCTGGTCGGCGACGATCTTGATGAACCCGTCCGTCTCCACCAGCGACATCGCCCGCCCGCTGGCGCCGAACGGGAACTTGCCGATGGTGACGTCCAGCCCGCGCCGCTTCGCCTCCGCCTCGCCGATGCCGACGGTGGCGATCTCGGGGTCGGTGAACACCGCCGCGGGCATCGCCAGCCAGTCGCGCCGGGCGTAGCGGCCGGCGATCACCTCCGCCGCCACCTCGGCCTCGCGGAAGGCCTTGTGCGCCAGGTACGGCCCGCCGGCGACGTCGCCCACCGCGAAGATCCCCTCCACGCTGGTCATCGCCCGCTCGTCCACCGCCATGTGCCCGCGCGCGTCCAGCCGCACGCCCACGTTCTCCAGCCCCAGCCCAGCCGTGTTGGGGACGAAGCCGACCGCGACGAGCACCTTCTCCGCCTCGATGGTCCGCGTGGCGCCGTCGTGCTCCACGGTGACGGCGGCCCGCCCGCCGCGATCCTCCCAGCGCACCGCCTTCGCGCTCGTCAGGATCTCGCCGCCGCGCTTGCGCAGCTTCCGCTCGACGACCCGGACGAGATCCGCGTCCACGCCGGGAAGGAGCGCGTCCGTCAGCTCCACGACTGTGAGCTTCGTCCCCAGCCGCTGGTACATCATCCCCAGTTCCAGCCCGATCACCCCGCCGCCGATCACCAGCAGCGACTCGGGGATGGAGGTGAGATCCACCGCGTCGCGGGCGGTGATGACGCGCTCGTGGTCCGGCTCGAACCCAGGCACAGTGGCCAGCCGCGCCCCGGTCGCCAGGACGACGGCGTCCGCGGCGTAGCGTTCGATCGACCCATCCGTGGCGACGACCTCGACGGTGCGTGCGTCCAGCAGCCGCGCGGCACCGAAGACGACCTCGCCGCCGTTGCCGCGGATCAGCGTGCCGACGTTGGTCGTCAGCCGGTCCACGATCCCGCCCTTCCAGCGCTGCGTGGCCGCGAAGTCGATGCGCGGCTCCGCGCTGATCCCCATCACCCCCGCCTCGCGCACGCGGCCGACCAGGCCGGCGGCGGTGATCAGCGCCTTGCTGGGGATGCACCCCCAGTTCAGGCACACGCCGCCGAGCGACTCGCGCTCCACGCACAGCACGCGCTTGCCCAGCTGCGCCAGGCGGATGGCCGCCGTGTAGCCGCCCGGCCCGCCGCCGACCACGATCGCGTCGTAGCTCCTCGCCTCCATCCTCCCACCTCCTCCAGTGAGACCGAACGGTCTCTTCACGGGCAAATAAAAAGAGCGGCTGCGCCTCAGGGGGCGCGGACGCTCTCGTCCAGGTACCACTCCAGGTGCGCTGCCGCGCGGCGGGCGTGCTCCGGGTCGTCGTACAGCTTCGACAGCATCACCGCGCCCTCGAGCGTGGAGATCAGCACCGACGCCAGCGCGTCGGGGTCCACGTCCGGCCGCACCTCGCCGCGCTCGATGCCACCCCTGGTGACGCGGACGACGAGGCCGCGCAGGCCGTCCATCGCGCTCCGGGCCCGCTCGCGGAGCACCGGGTTGCCGTCGTCGTTCTCGATCCCCGCGTTCATCACCGGGCAGCCGCCGGGCACGGGCGGGTCGGTGGCGGTGCGGATGAAGACGGAGATGATGGCGTGCAGCCGCTCCAGCGCATGGCGTTTGCCGTCGAGCGCGTCGCGGAAGCGGTCGGTCATCACCCGCACCGCGTAGTCGAACGATTCGAGCGCGAGCTGCTCCTTGCTCTCGAAGTGGCGGTAGATGCCGCCCTTCTGCAGCCCCGTGGCCGCCATGATGTCGCCCATCGACGCGCCGGCGAACCCCTGCGTGTTGAACAGCGCCGCCGCCTGCCGGATGATCTTCTCGCGCGTCTCGTCGCCCGAACGAACCATCGCTTTCTCTCCTTTGAGACCGAACGGTCTCAATCTACCCAGATCGAACTCCAGAATCAAGCTCCGCGAGCGCCGATGGCTGCAGGCCGAAGGATCTATAGCTTGTTACGGCACACACTTACCGGAGCGCGCCGATCCCTACCGTCGGCCCCTCGTCGCGACACCCAGGCTGTCGTTCACCCCAGTGGGGGACTGCTCAGGTGCCGTCCCCCGTATCTCTGATGAGCGCTTGTGCGAAGGTGATGCTTTCGTTCCCGTCACTCTCCCACGTCACAGCATGAGAAACGCCGCCCAACGGCCTCCATCCAGCGGCTATCATCTCCGTAATGCGCCGGTCAAACTGTTCCGACGGCTCTTTGAACCGCCAGTCACCGTGGTATGTAATCACTCGATATTCGATGCTCATAGATCCTCCGTTCGGTGGGCTTCCCGGCCACCCCTTCCGGTGGCATCATGGGCCGGAGTGCCGGACTCCAGCCCATGCCTCGCGCGGCTTGCAAGGCTTTTCGTGGTTGTTGCTGCGGCGTAACCGTTCAGTTGGTCGGCAGAATCGTGGGCGCGGGGGTGCCAGCACGCAGGGCTGCGATGGAGCGAGCTACAAAGTCGAGCGGATGAATTCCTTGTTGCTGACAGGTCGCGCTGATCGAGAGGATGCGCTCGGCGTA
>DASUYB010000031.1 GCA_036377595.1 Longimicrobium sp.
ACCCATCCGCAGCAGCTCGGCCGCGGCGGTGGGCACCATGCTCGCGTAGGTGACGGGCTCGGAGACATCCGCCAGCTCGAGGGCGTTCTCCACCAGCACGCCCGTCCCGCCCCAGCACAGCGTGCCGAAGATCTCCGCGACGGAGACGTCGAAGCTGGTAGAGGTGGAGAAGAGGGCGCACGTGCGCTCCGCGTCCGTCACCGTCTCCCGCATCCAGTGCAGCAGGACGCTGGCACTGGAGTGCCGGATCATCACCCCCTTGGGACGGCCGGTGGAGCCGGAGGTGAAGATGACGTGCGAAAGGTTCTCCGGCCGCACGCCAGTCTCAGGCGCATCGGCGGGCTGCCGATCGAGCTCTGCGGCGATGGCGTCCAGACGGACGATGGCGGCCGCGGACTCAGGCAGACGTTCCGCGAGCGCTGAAGTCGTGAGGACGAGCGAGACCTGCGCGTCCTCGATCATGTAGGCCAGGCGCTCGGCCGGGTTCGCGACGTCGAACGGGACGTAGGCAGCACCGGCCTTGAGGACGCCCAGCAGCGAGACGATCAGCTCCGGCGTGCGCTCCAGCAGCACGGCGACGCGGACCTCCGGCCCGGCGCCAGACGCGCGGAGCCAGTGCGCCAGCCGGTTCGCGCGCGCGTCCAGCTCGGCGTAGCTCACCCGCTCGGTGCCGTGCACCAGCGCCGTCCGCTCCGGCGTAGCCGCGGCCTTCCGCGCGAACAGCTCGTGGGTGAAGGCGTGCGGATGGGTGGAGGGAGTGGCGGCCCACTCGCTCACGAGCTGCGCGCGCTCCTCCGCGCCGAGCATCTCCAGCTCCGACACGCGGCGGTCGGGGTGCGCCGCGGCGCCCGCCAGCAGTGCGTGCAGGTGATGCAGCATCTGCCGCGCGGTCGAGCCGTCCAGCAGGTCGGTGGCGTACTGCAGCGACAGATCCAGCGCCTCGCCCGACTCGGCGGCGAAGAGCGAGAGGTCGAACTTGGCCGCCGTGTCCTCGATCTCCAGCCACTCCACCTCCACGCCGTCCAGCTTCAGCTCCTCGCGCGGCGCGTTCTGCAGCGTGAGCATCACCTGGAACAGCGGCGCGTGGCCAAGGCTGCGCTCCGGCGCCACCTCCTGCACCAGCCGCTCGAACGGCAGCTCCTGGTGCGCGTACGCCCCCAGCGTCACCTCGCGCACGCGCCCCAGCAACTCGCGGAACGACGGGTTGCCGGAGAGATCCGTGCGCAGCGCCAGCGTGTTGACGAAGAAGCCGACCAGCCCCTCCAGCTCGGCGCGAGTGCGGCCCGCTATGGGGCTGCCCACCACCACGTCCTCCTGCCCCGAGTACCGGGACAGCAGGAGCTGGAACGCCGCCAGCAGCACCATGAAGGGCGTGGCGCCCTCCGTCCGACCCAGAGCGCGCAGCTGTGCCGCGAGCTCCGCCGGCACCGCCAGGCGCTCCACGGCGCCGCGGTGGCTGGGCGCGTTCGGGCGCGGACGGTCGGTCGGGAGATCTAGCACGGCCGGCGCACCGGCGAGGCGCTCGCGCCACCAGGCCAGCTGCGCGTCCAGACGCCCGCTCTTCAGGTGCTCGCCCTGCCACCCGGCGTAGTCGGCGTACTGCAGGCGCGGCTCCGCCAGCGGCGAGGGCAGACCCTGCGCGAAGGCAGCGTACAACGCGCCTAGCTCGCGCAGGATCACCCCCGTGCTCCACCCGTCGAACACCACGTGGTGGATGACGAGGAGCAGGACGTGATCGCCATCCCCCAGCCGCAGCAGCCGCGCGCGGAACAGCGGGCCGGCGGCCAGGTCGAACGGGCGCTCCGCCTCGTCGCGGGCGCGACGCTCGGCCTCCGTCTCCCGCTCATCCGCGGAGAGGTTCGAAAGGTCTTCGATCTCCAGCGCCCACTCGCCCGCCGGGTGGATCACCTGCACCGGCTCGCCACCCGCGGACGCGAAGGTGGTGCGCAGCGACTCGTGCCGCCGCACCAGCTCCCCGAGGCTTTGCTCCAGCGCGCGCTCGTCCAGCGCTCCGCGCAGACGCAGCGCGGCCGGAAGGTTGTATTCCGATCCGCCCGGCTGCAGGTGGTCCAGGAACCAGAGCCGCTCCTGCGCGAATGACAGCGGCGCCTCGCCGGCGTGCGGCAGGGGGACCACGGCGGGGAGATCGGACGCGCGGGCGCCTTCCAGCGCCGCCGCCAGCCGTTCGACGGTGGGGCTCTGGAACACGGCGGGGAGCGGCAGCTCCGCCCCCAGCACGTTGCGGACGCGCGAGACCACGCGCGTGGCCAGCAGGCTGTGCCCGCCCAGCTCGAAGAAGCTGTCCTGCACGCCCACCCGCTCCACGCCCAGCACCTCGGCGTAGATCCCCGCCAGGAGCTCCTCGGTGGGGGTGCGCGGCGCGATGAACGACTCGGCCGC
Source organism: Longimicrobium sp. (assembly GCA_036377595.1). Taxonomy (NCBI): domain Bacteria; kingdom Pseudomonadati; phylum Gemmatimonadota; class Longimicrobiia; order Longimicrobiales; family Longimicrobiaceae; genus Longimicrobium; species Longimicrobium sp. The sequence goes on from DASUYB010000031.1 coordinate 2,401, forward strand.
CGCCTGCCCCCACTCCGGCTCGGGGAGCGCCAGGCGGTCGATCTTGCCGCTGCCGGTGAGCGGAAGCCGATCCAGCCAGACGAACTCCGCCGGCACCATGTACGCGGGAAGCCGCGCCTCCAGGTGCGCGCGCAGCTCGGCGGCATCGGCGGGCGCACCGGGCTGCGCGACCACGTACGCCACGAGCCGCTTGTCACCCGCGTGCGGGCGGGCGACGACGACGGCCTCGGCGACCGCGGGATGCGTCCCCAGCACCGTGCCGATCTCGCCCAGCTCGATGCGGAAGCCGCGGATCTTCACCTGCTGGTCGGTGCGGCCGAAGTACTCCAGCTCGCCGTCCGCGCGCCACCGCACGCGATCCATCACCCGGTACATGCGCGACCCGGCCGGCCCGAACGGATCGGGGAGGTAGCGCTCCGCCGTGAGCGCCGGCCGCGCCGCGTAGCCGCGCGACAGCCCCTCGCCGGCGAGGTACAGCTCGCCCACGACGCCGACCGGCACCGGCCTGAGGTTCGCGTCCAGCACGTACGCGCGCGTCCCCGGCAGCGGCCGGCCGACCCGCACCTCCGACGCGCCCGGGGGGATCAGCGAGAAGCTGGTATAGGTGGTGTCCTCGGTGGGCCCGTACGCGTTCCCCACCTTCTCCACCGTCCCCAGCGCGTACAGCCCCTGCGCCAGCTCGGGGGGGACGGGCTCGCCGCCCAGGTTCAGCGTGCGGAGGCTCGCGGGGATCCCGCCCGTCCGCAGCAGCTCGGCCGCGGCGGTGGGTACCATGCTGGCATAGACGACGGGCTCGGAGGCGCGCGCCAGCTCCAGCGCGTTCTCCACCAGCACGCCGGTCCCGCCCCAGCACAGCGTGCCGAAGATCTCCGCGACCGAGACGTCGAAGGTGATGGAGGTGGAGAAGAGGGCGCAGCCGCGCTCCCCGTCCGTGAAGGTGTCGCGCATCCAGTGCAGCAGCACGCTGGCGCTGGAGTGCCGGATCATCACCCCCTTGGGACGGCCGGTGGAGCCGGAGGTGAAGATGACGTGCGACAGGTTCTCCGGGCGGACGCCGCTCTCCGGCGCGTCCGCGGGCTGCCGCTCGAGCTCGTCGCCGAGCGTGTCGAGATGGACGACGCGAGCCGCCGTCTCGGGGAGGCGCTCCGCCAGCGCGGCGGTGGTGAGGACGAGCGAGACCCGCGCGTCCTCCAGCATGTAGCGCAGCCGCTCGGCCGGGTTGGCGGCGTCGAAGGGGACGTACGCGGCGCCCGACTTGAGCACCGCCAGCAGCGCGGCCACCATCTCCGGCGTGCGCTCCAGCAGCACGGCCACGCGGACCTCCGGCCCGGCGCCCGCCCCGCGGAGCCAGTGCGCCAGCCGGTTCGCGCGCGCGTCCAGCTCCGCGTAGCTCACCCGCTGGCCGCCGTGCACCAGCGCCGTGCGCTCCGGCGTGGCCGCGGCCTGCCGCGCGAACAGCTCGTGGGTGAAGGCGTGCGGATGGGTGACGGGGCTCGACTCGCCCAGCAGACGCGCGCGCTCCGCGCCGGAGAGGAAGTCGATCTCGCCGGTGCGCCGCTCCGGGTTCGCGGTCGCCTCCGCGAGCAGCCGCTCGAGGTGACGGAGCAGGCCGGCCGCCGTCCCCTGCTCGAAGAGGTCGGCGTCGTACTGCAGGCTGGCGATCAGGCGTCCGCCCAGCTCGCTCATCCCCAGCGACAGATCGAACGACGACGTGCCGCGCTCCAGCCGCATCGACTCCAGCGTCAGCCCGCCCAGCCGCGCCACGGCGCCGGCCTCGCCCAGCGCGAAGGCGCCCAGCGCGGCGTCGGCGTCGGGCGCGTGCCAGGTGAACACCGCCTGCACCAGCGGCGGCCGGGCAGGGTCGCGCTCCGGCTGGAGGCGCTGCGCCAGCAGGGGAAAGGGATACGACTGGTGCTCCAGCGCGGCGACCGTGGCCGCCTGCGCCTGCGCCACCACCTCGTCGAAGCGCGGGTCGCCGTCGAAGCGCGCCCGGATGGGGAGGGGGTTCACGAAGTAGCCGGCCACGCCGGCCCAATCCGGCCCCGTGCGCCCCGCCGCGGGGACGCCCACCAGCAGGTCTCGCTGTCCCGAATAGCGGTGCAGGAGCACCTGGTACGCCGCCAGCAGCACCGCGTGCGCCGTCACCCCGCGCGCCCGGGCGAAGGCGCGGACGGCCTCCGACAGCTCCGCCGGCAGCTGCAGGAACTCCGACGCGCCGCGGAAGCCCTGCGTGCGGCCGCGGGGGTGGTCGGTGGCCAGCTCCAGCTCCCGCGGCGCGCCGCGGAGCTGCTCGCTCCAGTACGCCCAGAGCCGCTCGCCCTCGGGCCCGTCCAGGCGCTCACGCTCCGCCGCCACGTGGCCGGCGAAGGAGAATGCCGGCGGCGCCAGCTCCGCGGGCGCGCCCCCGATCTCCTGGCCGTACAGCGCCGCCAGCTCGCCCAGGAGCACGCGCATCGTCCAGAAGTCGGTGACGATGTGGTGCACCACGACCAGCAGCCGGTGTCCTCCCTCCGCGTCGCGGAAGAGGACCACGCGGAAGAGCGGCCCGCGCGCCAGGTCGAAGGCCCGGTCGGCCTCGGCGCCCAGGCGCGCGGCCAGCTCGGGCTCGCTCCACCCGGCCGCGTCCTCCACGCGGAAGTCGATCTCCGCCGCCCCGGACACGCGCTGGACGGGGTCGCCCGGCGTCTCGTGGAAGGTGCTGCGCAGCGCCGGGTGCCGCGCCACCAGCGCCACGCAGGCGCGGCGCAGCGCCGGCACGTCCAGCGCCGAGCGCACGCGCGCCGCGGCCGCCACGTTGTACGCGCCGCTCTCCGGCGCCAGCCGCTGCACGAACCAGAGCGCGCGCTGCCCGTACGACAGCGGGTACTCCGCCGGCGCCTCCGCCGCCGCATCCAGGCGGGGGAGCGGGCGATCCTGCGACGGAGACTCCAACTCGCGCACGATGAGCTGCGCCACCTCCGTCACTGACGGGCCGCGCAGCAGCTCGCCCAGCGGCAGGGAGATCCCCAGCTCGCGCTCCACCGTGTGCAGCAGCTCCACCGCGCCCAGCGACTCCACCCCCAGCCGCGTCAGGCTCTCCGACGGGTCGATGGCCGAGGTCTCCACGCGCGCCAGCCGCGCCACCTCGCGCCGGCAGAGGGAGGAGACCACGGCCAGCCGCGCGTCGCCGTCCAGGTCGCGGACCAGCGCCAGGAGGCCGCCGCCGCGCTCGGCGGACGCCGGACGCGCCCCGGCCGGCGCGGCGCCGGCGCGGGTGCTCGCGATCTCCGTCCACTCGCCCGCCGCGTACGACTGGCGGCACGCGTGCCGGCGGATCTTCCCGCTCGACGTCTTGGGGAGGGTGCCGGCGCGCAGCAGCACCACGTCGTGCGCGGCCAGCTGGTGCTCGTCCGAGACGGCGCGGCGCACGGCCTCGGCCACGCTCCCCGCGTCGTCGCTGGGATGGCGCTCGATCTCGCACGCCACCACCAGCCGCTCCTCGCCCTCCACCTCCAGCGCGAACGCCGCCGCGGCGCCCGGCCGCACCGAGGCGTGCGCCCGCTCGGCCGTCAGCTCGATGTCGTGCGGATGATGGTTGCGGCCGCGGACGATGATCAGGTCCTTCAGCCGGCCGGCCACGAACAGGTCGCCGTCGCGCACGAACCCCAGGTCGCCCGTGCGCAGGAAGGCGGACGCGTCGCCGCCGTCGGCCAGCCGCGCGCGGAACACCTCCTCGCTCGCCTCGGGCCGGTTCCAGTATCCCGCGGCCACGCTGGGCCCCGACACCCAGATCTCGCCCACCTGGCCGGGGGCCGACGGCCACCGCGTCTCGGGATCGACGATCACCACCCGGTGCCCCGCCTCGGCGAGCCCGCAGCTCACCAGCGTCCGGGCGGCCTCGCCGGCGCTTGCCTCGGCCGCCGCGGCCTCGCCGCGCTCCAGGCCGGCGGCGGAGACGTCCGCCGTCGCCGGGCGCCCCGCGCGGTAGGCGGAGACGAGCAGCGTGGCCTCGGCCAGCCCGTAGCAGGGCCGGAAGGCGCCGCCGTCGAACCCCGCCGGCGCGAACGCCTCGGCAAAGCGCCGCAGCGTGTCGGCGCGCACCGGCTCGGCGCCGTTGAAGGCCACGTTCCAGCTCGACAGGTCGAGGCGCGCGCGCTCCTCCTCGCCCACCTTACGGATGCAGAGCTCGTAGGCGAAGTTGGGCCCGCCGCTGGTCGTCCCCCGGTAGCGGGAGATGGCCTCGAGCCAGCGCAGCGGCGTCTGCAGGAAGGTGAGCGGCGACATCAGCACGCACCGCGCGCCGGCGTACAGCGGCTGCAGCACGCCCCCGATCAGCCCCATGTCGTGGTAGAGCGGGAGCCAGCTCACGATCACCGACTGCTCCGACTGGCCGAACGCGCGGCGGATCGCCTCCTCGTTATGCAGGAGGTTGCCGTGCGTCACCATCACCCCCTTGGGCGTGGCGGTGGAGCCCGAGGTGTACTGCAGGAAGGCCAGGCGGTCGTGCGCCGGCCGCACCGGCCGCCACCCGTCGCCCTCGCCGTCCGCCAGGTCGTCGCTGGCGATGACGGCAATGCGGGCGCCCGCCTGCGCCGCCCAGGCCTCCACCTGCTCGCGCATGGCGCGCGTGGTGAGCACCACGGCCGGCCGCGCGTCGGCCACGATCGCCGCCAGCCGCGGATCGGGCTTGCCGCGCCGGGGCGGATGGACCGGCACCGCGGTCGTCCCCCCGTACAGGCACCCCAGGAAGGCGGAGATGAAGTCCAGCCCCGGCGGGTAGATCAGGACCGCCCGCTGGCCGCTCGCGCCGGCGGCCTGCAGGCGGGCGCCGATCGCGCGCGCCGTGCGGTCGAGGTCGCGCCAGGTGACGCTCGCGCCCTCGCTCCCCGTCTCCTCCACGAAGGTGTAGACCGTCTCGCCCGGCCGCTCGGCCGCGCGCGCTTCCACCACGTCGACCAGGCTTCTCTGCTCGCTCATCGGCTCCACGCTTCGGGTTGGTGCGAATCGCCGCGGAGATGGCCGCGCAGGTCGCGCAGCACCTCGCCCATGAGCTCGGCGTGGTGGGTGTGGAGGAAGAAGTGGTCGCCCTCGAGCATGCGCGCGCGGAAACCGCCGCAGGTGTACGCCCGCCACCCTTCCACGGCCTCGGCCGGCACGATGCGGTCGTGCACCCCGCCGAACACCGACAGCGGGCAGTCGAGCGGGGGGCCGGGGACGTGCACGTGCGTGTCGTTCAGCTCCAGGTCGGCCCGCACCAGCGGCAGCACCAGCTCCATCAGCTCCGCGTGCTCCAGCACCTCCTTCGGCGTTCCGCCGATCTCGCGCAGCTCCTGGATCAGCGCGTCGTGCGGGAGCGCGTGGCGGGGCCCGCGCGGGTCGGGAAGGTGCGGCGCCCGCGTCCCCGAGACGAACACGTGCACCGGCGGCCGGCGCGCCTGGAGACGCCGCGCCAGCTCGAAGGCGATCAGCCCCCCCATGCTGTGCCCGGCCAGCGCGTACGGCCGGTCGAGGAGCGGCTCCAGCACCTCCTCGAGCGTGTCGAGGAGGCGCGGGAGCGAGGTGAACGCCGGCTGCGCCCAGTGCGTCTCACGCCCGGGCAGCTGCACGGCGCACACGTCCACCTCCGCGGGCAGATCTGCCTGCCAGGCGCGGTACGCCGAGGCCAGGCCGCCCGCGTACGGGAAGCAGAACAGGCGCAGCGCCGGGTCGGCGCAGGGACGTCGATAGGGAAGCCACAGCGGGATCGTGTCCGCTGGAGCGGTCGTCGCGTGCACTATGGATCTCGGGTTGGCGGGGCGGGCACGCCCCGCGGTGGCTCTACGAGACGGCTGCGGTCCCTTCCATCTTCCTGCGCAGACTGAGCGGGCGCATGTCGGTCCAGACCTCGTCGATGTGCCGCAGGCATTCGTCCTTGGTGCCCTGCCTGCCCACCGCCCTCCACCCCGCGGGGAGCTCGCGCTCGGCCAGCCAGATGGAGTACTGCTCCTCGTCGTTCATCACCACGCTGTACTGCCGCAGGTCTTCGTTCCCGCTGTCGGACATCGTCTCCTCCGTGGATTGCCGTTACGGCAGATGGGTTCGGGGACAGGGATTCGCGCCGGCCTCCATCCGGGCCGGCGCGACGCCGCTCACGCGGCGGCGAACGCGGGCACCGTCACGCCCCGCCCGCGGGCGTGCTCCCGGGCGAGCTGCGCGACGGCGAGGTCGAGCATGCCGAGCCCGAACGGGCTGAAGACGGCCACCTGCCCGGGGTCGCGAGGCGGGACGTCGCGGCCGAGCAGGATGTCGCCCAGCGTGCAGCTCACGAAGCCCACGTCCCCCGCCTTCTGTGCGGCCAGGTGGATCGAGGTCTCCGCGCGGCACACGTGGTCCACGTCGTCGACCACGTTGTAGGCGGAAAGGATGATCTCCGGGGAGAGGTCGCGGAGGGAGACGTGCAGGATCACCGCGCCCGGGGGGCACATCGACAGGTCGAAGATGTGCGGCACGCCGGCGGTCGTGGCCATCGAGACCAGGGGACAGGTAGCGAGCACCTCGTCCAGCGTCGCCACCACCTCCACCTCCACGCCGTCCACCTCCTCGCGGCAGCGCTCACGGAACGCCTCGGCGCGGGCCGGATCGAGGTCGAAGGCGCGGATCCGCCGCGAGCCGACGCCGGCGGCCGCCAGGAAGCGGACCACCTCGAGGTTGATCGGGCCGCACCCGACCATCCCCGTCGGCCCCTCGCTCCCGGGATCGCACAGGTGCCGGGCCGCGAGCGCGGCACTCGCCGCGGTGCGCTTGGCGCTGATCATCGACGCCTCGAGGATGGTCTCGGCGCGCCCGGTCTCGGCCGAGTTCAGCACCATCACCGCCGACGCCCGCGGCAGGTCGCGCTGCAGGTTGCCGGGGAACGAGGCGATCCACTTCACGCCGGCGACCGGCGACTCGCCGCCCAGGTATGCCGGGAGCGCGATGATGCGGTCGCGCGGGCCGTGCGGGAAGCGCAGGAAGGTGGAGTGCGGCAGCGACGTCTGGCCCAGGGCATGGGCCTGGTACGCGGCGCTCACCGCGTCCAGGATCTCCGCCTCGCGGCCGTCGAGGGCGGAGGTCACGTCGGCGCCGGCGAGGACCGTGAGGTCGCCGTCCGTCATCGTGGTGGACATCAGGGGTGCTCCGTTCGTGCACAGGGTGATGCCGCGCGTCGCCGACCCCATGCGGGCGCAGGCGCCGGGACAGGTCGCGCAGGGGTTCGCGCCCGCCGCGGCGGGCAGGGAGGAGGCGCTCAACCGGGGCCCGCGGACGGGGCGAAGCCCAGCGCCTGCTCGCAGTAGCTCCGCCACTCCTCCGTCCCGCCGGCGAAGACCACCTGCTCGCCCGGCCAGACCGAGCGCGTCACGGAAAGGTCCTGGTGGAGGAAGACGACGTCCTCGTCGGAGAGGACATCCCCCTCGTTCTGCGCCGGCGCGCGGTGCTCCGACCAGCCGTCGAAGCCGCGGAGATCGCTCACGCGATACGCCTTGCAGTGCCTGCGCGCCTCGCCGGGGTCCTGCCACACGCCGCGCGCCTTCTCGGCCGCCGCAAGGATCTCCGCCGCCTCCGCGCGGCTGGCCGCCCTGGCGATCATCAGTGGCGTGCGCTCGTCCGTGCCGCGGAGGGTGACGTCGGCGCCGCGGTCGACCAGCAGGCGCACCAGCGCGGCCTCGCCGCGGCCGGCCGCCCAGCACAGCGGCGTCCACCCGCGCTCGTCGCGCTCGTCCACGCTCGCGCCGGCGGCCAGCGCCCGCTCGACCGCCGCGGCGTCGCCGGCCCGCACCGCCTCGATCACAGGCTGCTCTGCCACGCGTCTCCTTCCTCCGAAGTCGTCTCGGTCACCACGCCCGCCAGCCGCTCGCCGCGCAGGACCTCCGCGTCCAGCACGCCGAGCGCGATCCCGCGGGGATGGAACAGGTCGAAGAGCGGCTCCCCGACCATCTCGGCGAAGGTGAGAAGGAGCGGCCCCCACGTCTCCAGCGGCGATTCGCCGGCTTCGATCGCCTCGTACTCGTCGGGAGCCAGGCCCAGCGCCGCGGCCATCTCGCCGGCGGAACGTGCCCGCTGCTCGCGGTGGCGGCGGATCAGGCCGCCGACCTCGCCCGGCCGGGCATCGGCGGCGCGCCCCGAGCCGGCGACGAGCCGTGCCGTCGGCACGCCGAGCTGGATCGCGATCCCGGCGAGCAGCGGCCCCCAGGCTTCCGCTTCGGACGCTCCGCCGACCAGCGCCTGGTATGCGTCGGGGGCGAGCCCGAGCCGGGCCGCCGCCTCGCCGGGGCTCAGCCCGCGCCGCTCCCGCTCGAGATCGAGAACCTCTCCGAGTTTCACTGGCCTCCTTTAGGGTCTTCGAGTGACGATAAAGATCTCGTCACGTTCCTGAACACTCGGAAACCGGCCGCATGGTGTGCGAAAGCACCCACGACGCGGAAGGATCTCCGCGGCCGTGCGCGCGCCGCTGTACGCGGTGGGGCGGGACGTCGCGAGCTCGGGAAACAGATGTGATCAGCGGCCTCTCGGCCGCGCCCGGCCAGCCGTTGGACGCGGCTCGCGTCCGTCGGCTTCCGGGAGACTACCCGACCGAATGGGACGAAACAGGTCGGTATGTCGTACGTCGTTGCGTATAGATACTTGCATGCGGCGGGCCAGCCGGATGCAAGCAGATGTTTCTCGGATACGTACTTGGTACGGCGGGACTTACGGACTTCGGAGGGGCATCGGGCCGGTCCCCGCGTGTGAAGTCTGCTTCACATCGCCGGGGGCGGTGCGCGGAGATTTGCACGCCCCCGTCCGAAAGGTGTACAGGGTCTACAGAATGTCGTACAAGGCCCGGCGGCTGATCCCGAGGAGGCGGGCCGCCTCGACCTTGCTCCCGTTGGTGCGGCGCAGCGCCTCTTCGGCGTAGAACTTCCGCAGCCGCCGCATCGCCGAGGTCAGGTCCAGGTTCGAGTCGACGGGCACCATCTCGGGCTCGGGCGCCTGGTCTCCGGTCAGCTCCGAGGGCAGGTGGTGCGGGAGCAGCTCGCTCTCGTCGGGCGAGGCCAGGACCACCGCGCGCATGATCACGTTCTCCAGCTCGCGCACGTTCCCCGGCCACTCGTACGCCAGCATCAGCTCCAGCGCCACGGGGTCGATGTGGTGCAGGTTCGGCCGCACCGACCGCGCGAAGATGGAGAGGAAGTGCATGATGAGCGCGGGGATGTCCTCCTTCCGCTCGCGCAGCGGCGGCAGCTCGATCTCCACCACGCGGAGGCGGTAGTACAGGTCCTCGCGCAGGATGTCGCTCGAGACGGCGTGCTTCGCGTTGCGGTTCGACGCGGCGATCACGCGCGCGTCCACCTCGCGGTCGGTGGATCCGCCCACCCGGCGCACCCGCGACTCCTGCAGGACGCGCAGGAGCTTGGCCTGGATGTGCGGCCGGATCTCGGTCACCTCGTCGAGCAGGAGCGTGCCGGTGTGGGCCTGCTCGAAGCACCCGGGGCGCGCGAAGAGCGCCCCCGTGAACGCCCCCTTCTCGTGCCCGAACAGCTCGGACTCGACCACCCCCTCCGTCAGCGCGGCGCAGTTGATGGCCACGAACGGACGGTTGGCGCGCGGCGAGTTGAGGTGGATGAGGCGCGCGACCACCTCCTTGCCGGTGCCGCTCTCGCCGGTGACGAGCACCCGCACGTCCGTCTGCGCCACCTGCAGGATGAGCTTCCAGGTGCGGCGGATCGTCGGCGAATCTCCCACCAGATGGGCTGTCTTCATCACCTTTTGGAGCTGGTTGGATTGGATCTCTCCGTCCCGGCGCTTCCACCTCGCCGCCCGGGGTGCTGCGGGGAGCGGGCTCCCGGTCCGGCGGTTCGCTCCGGCCGAGCCGAACGCGCCTGGAATCGAACACAGGGTGCAGTCCGTCGTCGAGCCGGCGGCCCCATCCGCCGGCATCCTCACAGCTGACCTGTCGCGCCGCCTGGCCGGCGAAGCGCTTTCGAGGTACGGCAGGAGACGGGGACGTTGGAGACGGCCATTCGGCTGGTCCCCTGCGGCCCGGCGAACGCCCGATGCAGCTGGCTACGGCAATCGCCTCTCAGCGAGGGACAGGAGGCGTGGTGGGGCGGATAGGGATGGTGGGAGGGAAAGAACCGGTGTCGCGGCTCCGCGTGACCGGAGCCGGCCACGTACAGCCGAGCACAGACGGGATGTGAAATGCCGGGGCAACGTGCGATCTCCTCAGGATCAGGTTTCCACCCGGACCAGCCTCGGAGCAGGCAACCGGGAGGGTCTCCAGGAGAGACCGGTCCCGGCTGTTCCATCTACACACATCTTACGACGTTCTCTCGACGTCGTGGCCCCGGATTATGCGTGAGAAGGAGGAAGCTGTCAACCAGCGGTCCGACGCTGAGACTTTTTACGAATTCCGGAGAACTCCGATGGCGCTTCCGGACCGCACCTCGTAACCAGCCGCATCGCGCGCTCGTTGGGGGAGATCACGTCCCAGCGAGCGTGGGTGATGCGCTCCCCGGTTCGAGGGAGATCCCGCCCGCGGGCGTCGGCTTTCGACCGGGGCCGACCCCGGGAGTTGCCGCCGTGCCGCGCACCGTACCCCGGGCACGAAGCCGGCGACGTGCAGCAGGGCCGGTTCGGGGAAGCCGGGCTGCGGTCTGCGCGGCACCAGATTCGCGGCCGACAGGCGCGCCACTTTTGCGCCGTCATCCCTGTTGACCCAGCGAGGGAGGTCGCGATGAAGAAGATCCGGCTGGACGTGGACGAGCTGCAGGTGGAGTCGTTCGCTGCGGCTACGGGGCACGGAGAGGCAGGCACCGTGAAGGCGCACGCGCCGAGCGAACACGCGACCTGCGAGACGCTGGTCTGCCCATGCCAGGTCAGCCAGGACGTGAGCGACTGTGTGTGCCCCGGTAGCCGGCCCTGCTGACGCGTGCTGCTGTCGTTTCACCATGGGACACGAAGGCCCGCCTGAATCCCAGGCGGGCCTTCGTCTGTCTCCCCACGCGCAGTCGGCTCAGGAGCCGCCGCCCTGCCGCGCGTTGTAGCCCAGCACGAAGCCGGCGACCAGCAGCCCCAGCGGGTCTCCCCCGCCCTGCGCGCCGGCCATGAACCCGGCGGGGTCGCTGCGCAGCGCATCGGCGATGGCCTGCAGCCGGTCCGCCACGTCGGCGAACGCGCCCGCCGCCCCGGTGCCCGCCGCGGGCGGCTGCGCGGCGGGCGTGGGCTCGTTCAGCGCCTCGGGCGCGGCCCACGCCGGCTCCTCTGCGGCCGGCCCCGCGCCGCCGAACGACTCCCACGCGGGCGGCATGTCGGACCCCGCGTGCACGTCGGCCGCGGGCAGCTCCCACGCGGGCTCCGCCTCCGCTTCCGCGGTAGAGGCGGATGGGGTGACGTCCGGCAGGTCGTACAGCTCCGGCTCGGGGAGGTCGAACTCGGCCTCGGGCTCGGCGGGCTGCGTCAGGTGGAAGTCGGGCTCGCGCGACGCGTCCTCGTCGGCCGGGGCGGGCGACTGCCACGGCTCGTCGCCGCCCTCGGCCTCGGGCGCCTTCCACGCGTCGGCGGGCTCCTGCCAGGGGTCGGCGGCCGTCTCCACCTCGGGCGCCCAGGGCTGCGCGTCTTCCGCCAACTCCTCGATCGGCGTGGCGCCCTCGTCGGCCGCCTCGAACGGCTGCGGCTCCGCGTCCTCGGTGCGCACCCAGTCCATCCAGTTGGGCGCGTCGTCGGCCTTGATCTCCTCCCCCGCCTGGCCCTCGGGCGCGGTGGGCACCTCCAGCCAGGGGAGGTCGTCTTCCTCGTCGCCCACCGCGGCCGGCTCGTCCGCGGCGGCGGGCTGCTCCTCGGGCGTGGGCGCCTCGAAGTCCCACGGCATCGGCGTGGCGGGCGCGGCGGCGTCCCACACCGGCGCCTGCGGCTGCGGCTCTTCCTCGTGCGCCGCCTCGGGCTCGCTCACGGCCGGAGCCTGGTCGCGGACGGGCTCGGATGCGGGCTCGGGCTGGCGCGGGGTAGGATTGAAGGGAGGGAAGACGGTGATCGCGGGAATGCCGGGCTGGTCGCTCATCGGGCGTCCGGGGCGTTGGGCTGGAAAGATCGGGGGGTGTGAACTGTGAGGGGAACGTACGGCTCAACCCGCCGGAAGTCAACGAATCCGAACCGTTTGCGCCCGATTCAAGTCGCTTTTGGACAGCGGATCGCCACTTCGGAGAGCGTCAGCCGCCGGTATCCCACGGGCGGGTAAACCCGCGGCTGGAACCTTGGAAAGCCTGCTGCGCAGGCTGCGGATCCGGCATCCGTGCGACAGGCGATCACCTTCCCCGTCCGCCGGTTCCAAGCCGTTGAGGCCTCGCGGTTTGCGAGGCTTCTGCCACGGCTTCAGCCGCCCGACGAGCGCCCGATCCTCATCCTCCCACCCGCTCGTCCACCCACCCGAATCGCCCCAGCAGGGGGACGAAGGTGACGTCGCCCACGTCCTCGCTCTGAAAGCGGTCGCCGAGTCTCCTTACCAGCACCAGCCGCTGCGACTCGCGCGTGCCGACGGGGACGAGCATCCGCCCGCCGTCCGCCAACTGCTCCAGCAGCGGCTGGGGGATGTCGGGGCCGCCGGCGGCGACGAGGATGGCGTCGTACGGCGCGTAGCGGCTCCAGCCGATGGTGCCGTCGCCGACCAGGATCGCCACGTTGGAGATGCGCATGCCGTCCAGCGCCTCCCGCGCGCGCGTGGCCAGGTCGCGGATGCGCTCCACCGAGTACACGCGGTCGGCCAGCTGGGCCAGCACCGCCGTCTGGAAGCCCGAGCCGGTGCCGATCTCCAGCACCCGGTCGTTGCGGCCGATCTCCAGCAGCTGCATGTACATCGCCTGCAGCGACGGCTGGCTGGCCGTCTGCCCGAAGCCGATGGGGAGCGCGCTGTCCTCGTACGCGCGGTGGCTCACGGCGTGGGGGACGAACAGGTGGCGGGGGACGAGGTCGAACGCGCGCAGCACGTTCAGGTCGCGGATCCCGCGCTCCTGCATGCGGTTGATCAGCCCGCGCCGCTGCGCCGTGAAGCGGTCGGTCATATCCCCAGCCCCCATCCCCCCACGCCCTCGATCAGCGCGTGGTTGGTCAGGTCCAGGTGCAGCGGCGTCACCGACACGTAGCCGGCGTCCACGGCGTGGAAGTCCGTCCCCTCCTCCGCCGCCCACTCGATCGACCCGCCGCCGATCCAGTAGTACGGCCGCCCGCTGGGGTCCTTTCCGCGCATGTACGCGTCGCTGAACACGCGCCGCCCCAGCTTCGTCACCCGCACCCCCTTCACCTGTGATGGCTCGATGGGCGGGAGGTTGACGTTCAGCAGCGTCTCGCGCGGAAAGCCGTCGCGCGCCAGGATCCGGCCCAGCAGCCGTGCCAGCAGCGGCCCGTACGCCTCCAGGTGCTCCACGTCGTACCGCCCGGCGTAGCTGATGGCGACGGCGGGGATGCCGAACACCGTGGCCTCCATCGCGGCCGACACGGTGCCCGAGTAGAGCACGTCCTCGCCCATGTTCATCCCGTGGTTCACCCCGCTCAGCACGAAGTCGGGGCGCCCCGGCAGCAGCTCCTGGATGCCCAGGAACACGCAGTCGGTGGGCGTTCCCGTCACCGAGTGCGTCTGATCGCCCACGCCGCGCGCGCGGATGGGCACGTGCATGGTCAGCGAGTGGCTGGTGGCGCTCTGCTCGCGGTCGGGCGCCACCACGTGCACGTCGCCCAGCGCGCGCGCCGCGTCGGCCAGCACGCGCAGCCCGCGCGCCAGATAGCCGTCGTCGTTCGTGCAGAGGATCAGCATCTACCTGCTCGAATGGGGTTTGGACCGGAAGCGTGGTTCGCGCGGCCGCGGGGAGCGCCGGGACCAGGCAGGACTCCGCTCCGGCGGGTCTGATGATACCGGCTCCACCCGCCGGGCGCGAGTCACCCCGACGCTGGGCGGAGAACTATGCGCGGCGATGCGCGTATACCGGACAGCCCGGCCGAGCCGTGGACCTGCCGCCGGGGACGATCGCGTCGCGCCCAGCGGCGGAGCGAAGAGGCGGGACCGAATGTATTCGCACAATTTTTCACGGTTCCTTCCAACTGATGGATGAGGCGTAGCAGTCGGTATCTACAGTGTTCACTGTAGATTGTCACTCCGGGACAGGTTGCGCGCAGCGTGGTTAAAACATACGTTTTCAGCCGTTGTCCGGCGAGGAAATTGCCTCCGCCGGCAGCCGAGGCGGCGGAATGGCCGGCGCCCATGGACCCACACCGGATGGCGAGAGATGCGGAAGATCAAGCTGGAGATGGAGACCCTCGAGGTGCAGAGCTTCGCGATTCCGGCGGCGAGCGCCGCGCGCGGCACCGTGGCGGCCCACGCCGGCACGCAGGCCGGCCCCAACTGCGGCTCGGCCTACGATGCCTGCCAGACGGGCCTCTGCACCCCGAATTGCGATCCGACCTACAGCCCTGAGGCCTGCCCCACCCAGTATCCGCAGTACTGCTGACGGATCGATCGCGCTGAATCCCGGCGCGGAGCAGTGGTCGGATGACGAGAAGCCCGCCTTCGCAACGCGAAGGCGGGCTTTGTTCAATGCAGCGGCGGCTTCGCGCCGGGCTGGATGGTGCGGTAGCGCGCGGCGCAGCTCGCCCCGGTGCCCGGCGAGTCAGCCCGACGGCGGGGTGAGGATCTCCAGCAGCTCCTCGAGCTCGGCGCGGAGCGAGCGCACGAAGCTGCGCTCCAGCGCCTGGGCGGCCACGTCGGCGGCGGCGCCCTCCTGCTTCAGCTCCTCGATGCGCGCGCGGGCGCCCTCGATGGTGTAGCGCTCGTCGCGGACCAGGTGCTGGATCAGCGCGATCAGCTCCATGTCGCGCTGGCGGTAGACGCGGTTGCCGGCGCGGTTCTTCGGCGGGCTGAGCGCCGCGAACTGCGTCTCCCAGTAGCGCAGCACGTGCGGCTTCAGGTCGACCAGGTCGCAGACCTCGCCGATCGAGTAGTACTCGCGCTGCGCGATCGGATCGGTCATTGCCACTGCTCCGGCTTCGGCTCGCGCACCATGAGCGCGCGCACCGCGTCGCGGGCCGGCTTGTCCTCGAACATGACGCGGTAGACCTCCGTGACGATCGGCATCTCGATGCCCTCGCGCAGCGCGAGATCGTGCGCGGCGCGCGACGTCTCGACGCCCTCGGCGACCATCTTCATGTCGGCCAGGATCGCCTTCAGCGTCTGCCCCTCGCCGAGCTTCATGCCCACGTGGCGATTGCGGCTGAGCCCGCCCGTGCACGTCAGGATCAGGTCGCCCATCCCGGCGAGCCCAG
>DASUYB010000032.1 GCA_036377595.1 Longimicrobium sp.
AGAGGCCGCAGAGGTCGCAGAGAACTCAGCGCGGTTCCTCTGCGACCTCTGCGGCCTCTGCGTGAGACAAGAAACGCTGTTAGATTGATCCATCTTTTCATCCCGCGTCCCGTCCGCATGAACCTGATCTTCCGCCTGCTGTACACGGCCATCGCCGCCTTGATGCGCCGGAGGCTGGCGCCGCTGGACGAGTCGGTGGTGCGCTTCACCGTGCTGCCCACCGACCTCGACCTCAACGGGCACATGAACAACGGGCGTTACCTGACGATCATGGACCTGGGCCGCGTGGACCTGCTCCTGCGCACCGGCGTGGTCGGCGCGATGCGGCGGCACCGCTGGGCGGGCGTGGTCGCGTCGGTGGCTGTGCGCTTCCGGCGCGCGCTCAACCCGTTCCAGCGCTACGAGCTGCGCAGCCGGCTGATCGGCTGGGACGAGCGCTGGTTCTTCATGGAGCAGCGCTTCACCCGCCGTGGCGAGCTGTGCGCGTACGCGCTGGTGAAGATCCAGTTCTCCGGGCGCGAGGGCCGCGTGGCGCCGCAGGCGATGGCCGACGCCGTCCACCCCGGCGCCGAGAGCCCGCCTGTGCCGCAGGCGGTGCGCGACTGGCAGAACAGCGAGGAACGGCTCGTGGCCGGCGAGGAACCCGCACCCGCGCTCGCATGAACCCGCAGGACCCCCGCGCGCTCGAGGCGCGCATCGAGCGCCTGGAGCGCATGGTGGAGGACCTCCACCGCCAGCTCGCCGCGCGTCCGCCCGCGCCCACCCCGCCGCCGCCGCAGCAGCAGTTCCCGTATCCGCCGCACGCGGCCGGGCCGGCGATGGATCCGCGTCTCCATCCTCCTCATCCCCATCCCCACTCCCTCCGCCACTCGCTGGGGCTGCCGAAGTTCCAGTGGGACGGGCAGCTGTGGCTCAACCGGCTGGGGATCGGGCTGGTGCTGCTGGGAACGGGGCTGCTCTTCCGCTACTCGATCGAGATGGGGTGGCTCACCCCCGCCGTGCGCGTTGCGTTCGGCGCGGCGCTGGGCGTCGTGCTCTTCCTGCTCGGCCTGCGGCTGGACCCGCGGCAGCGCTTCGGCGCCGTGCTGCTGGGCGGCGGCGTGGCCACCTGGTACATCACCGGGTGGGCGGCGTTCAACCTGTACGGGCTGATTGGCTACCTGGCGGCGTTCCTGGGGATGGTGGCCATCACCGGGATCGCGTTCGGCTTCGCGCTGGGCCGCGACGCGCCGGCGCTGGGCGTGCTGGGCGCCGTCGGCGGGCTGGGGACGCCGCTGCTGCTCGGTGTCTCGTACGGGACGGCGCGCGGGTTCGCGCTCTACACCTGCCTGATCCTGGCGTGGAACGCGGGCGTGTACCTGCGCCGCGGGTGGAAGTCGCTGCTGTGGACGGCGATGCCGCTGGGGTGGGTGCTGCTGTTCATCTACGCCCGCCACCTGCCGCCCGAGCCGCAGACCGCGCCGGGCGACCGCTGGATCGTGCAGCTGGCGGCGGTGTTCGCGTGGGCGGTGCTCGGCGCCTTGCCGCTGGCCCGGCGCGTGGTGATGCTGCGGCGGGCGGGCGGCCACGAGTTCCACTGGAAGCATTCGGAGACCGCGCACTGGTACGGGCTGGCGCTGATCCCGCCGGCCGCCGCGCTGGCGGTGGCCGCAGCGGTGTGGAATCCCCAGCCCGAGCCGTGGGGATGGTGGACGCTGGCCGTGGCCGCCGGGTACGCGGCGGCGGGATGGGCGCTCTATCGCCCCGACCACCGCATCGCGCGGGCGCTGTTCTTCACCGCGTCGGTGCTGGTCTCGGCCGGGTGCGTGGCCGCCTTCCACGGCGACGCGCTGCTGTTCGCGCTGGCGCTGCAGGCGCTGGGGCTGCACCTGCTGGCGGGGAAGGGCGGGGGACCGTCGATCCGCTGGATGGCGCACCGCGTGTTCATCGTGGCTGCGGCGTGGATGCTCTATCGCCTGTTGGAGAACGACGATACGGATGCGCCGCGGGTGCTGGCCGACCTCGCCGTGGTCGCCGTCGGCTTCGGCGCGTCGTTCCTCTTCCGCTCGAAGCGCTGGGTGTACGGCTACCGCTTCTTCGTGCACGTGGCGCTGATGGGATGGCTCTGGCGCCAGCTCGCGCCGTACGAGGGCGGGGAGGGGCTGGCGACGATCTCGTGGGGAGTGTACGGGCTGGCGCTCCTCCTCTACGGCCTGCGCCGCGGCCGGCCGGTGGTGGAGAAGACGGGGATCGCCACGCTCTTCGCCGTGGTCGCCAAGCTCTTCCTGGTGGACCTGTCGGCGCTGCACCCGCTCTTCCGCGTGCTGCTGTTCCTTGGCTTCGGCGGCGTCTTCCTCTTCCTCAGCTACTCGCTGCAGGCGTGGTGGAAGGACGCGCGCGAGGCGGCCGACGCCCGCGCGGCGGCGCGCTGAGCCATGGATGCGCCGCCCGCCGGGCTGTGCGAGAGCTGCCGCAACGTGAAGATCGTGGAGACGCGGAAGGGCTCGCGCTTCTACCTCTGCACGCTGTCGGACGTCGATCCGCGCTTCCCGAAGTACCCGCGCATCCCCGTCGTCCGCTGCCTGGGCTACGTCCCGCAGGAGGCGCCCGCGCCCACCTGAAGCAGCCGCGAGCGAAGCGAGCCCAGGTCCCTCCCCCAGTCGGTTTTGGGGGAGGGACAGGCGCGAAGCGCCAGGGAGAGGGCGGTGACGTGGTGCAGGCCTACCGCTGGGTGCTCGAGCTCGGCCGCCGCGAACGTGCTCGCCGACTCCATCCGCCGCGCGCGGTCGAAATCGATCTCCGCTATCGCCAAACCGTTGCTTTCACACCGACGACTCCGATCCACGTGCCCACCCATCGTACTCGCGCGAAGCCGGTCCTCGCGGCCGCGCTGATCCTGGTCGCCGCCGCGTTCGCGACCGTGACGCGGCCAGCGCAGCCGGACCGCGACGCGGCTGCCGCGCGGCGGGCGTTCGACCATTTCCTGCGCGGCTCGCTGGAGCAGCCGGGATGGGTGCCGGTGGACACGGCGTGGGCCGAAGTCGTCGACGACTGTGGCTGGAAGGACGACAATCGGACGAACCGCATGTACTGGATGGCCCGCTACCGCATCGTCTCGGTGAGGGTCCATGGAGACCGCGGCACCGGCGTGGCGGACGTGCTCGCGGCGGCGGAGCAGGTGCCCGATCCGGTCCTCTACGGCCGGGTCACGCTGCGGGTGGCGCATCACGTCCTGCGCTTTCCGCTGCGGCGCGACGGGGCGCGGAAGTGGCGCGTCTGCCCGGTCTCGGAAAGCGGGTGGCAGCTGGGCCATGACATCGTGCCCCACAACATCGGGATCGACGAGGACCTCGTCTTCGCCACCATCGACTCCATCCGCGGCGTGCCGCACCGCCGCTGGTTCGACTTCCCGCGCTGAATCCGATGAAGCTCCTCTCCATCCAGGTGGCGCTGCCCCGCGAGCACGGGCGCGAAGGCGCGGAGAAGGCGATCGACCGCCCGTGGACCACGGCGTTCTTCAAGGAGCCCGTGGCCGGGCCGGTGTGGCTGGGGCGCACGAACCTGGCGGGCGACCGGCAGGCCGACCCGGAGCACCACGGCGGCCCCGACAGGGCGGTGATGTGCTACGCCGCCGCGCACTATCTCTTCTGGCGCGACGAGCTCGGGCGCGAGCTGCCGCACGGCGGGTTCGGCGAGAACTTCACGGTGGAGGGGATGGACGACTCCACCGTCCGCATCGGCGACGTGTGGGCCGTGGGCGAGGCGCGTGTGCAGGTGTCGCAGCCGCGCATCCCGTGCTGGAAGATCGCGCGGCGCTGGGGGATCAGGGACCTGTCCGCGCGCGTGCAGCGCACCCGCCGCACCGGCTGGTATCTCCGCGTGCTCGACGAGGGATGGGTGGCGCCGGGAGACGAGATCACACTGCTGGAGCGGCCGCACCCGGAGTGGACGGTGCTCCGCGCCAGCGACGCGCTCTACACCCGTCCGCACGACGTGGCCGAGGTGCGCGCGCTGGCCGCCGTCGCCGCGCTGGCGCCCAGCCTGAGCCGCGTGCTGGAGCGCTACTTCACCGCCGCCGAGGTCCCGTCCGACGAGCCGCGCCTGGTCGGCCCGAACGCCGACGCCGGCGGTAACTGATCAAAAGAATTGGCCTCACGCAGAGCAGCAGAGGCAGCAGAGAAAACACTCCGCTGCCTCTGCTGCTCTGCGTGAGGCCCTTCTGTTCAGCCGGGAGAAATCCGTCAATCCGGCAGCGGGCTGCGCTCGCGGAAGTAGTCGATCACGGCCTTGCCGATGGCCTCGGCCTTGATGTGCAGCGTCACGCTCTTCACCGCCCAGCCGACCAGCGGGATGGCGCCGATGGCCTCGCCGGCCACGGCGCCGGTGAGCGAGCCGAGGACGCCGCCCAGGTGCGCCTTGAGCGCCTCCTCGTCGAACGCGGGGATGCCGAAGGCCTCGCCCACCTGGCGGATCATCAGCATGTCGGCGGCGCCCAGCGCGAAGGCGGCGCCGGGGATCCAGCCGGTGAACAGGTTCGCCTTCGCCCAGCGGTCCACCAGCGTCCGGGCCCGCCGTTCCGCCTCCGCCTTCGTCGCAGACGCGCTCATCGTCTCTCGCCTCGTGTCTCGGGAAAGCGCGGGCAAACACTCCCGCGCGGGATTCATCGTCTCATCGGCCGTGCACGCAATCTGTGGCCGAGTGCAGGAGAACGGAATCCGCGCGGCGATAGTTTCGCGCGCCGCACCCCGCCGGGCTACGGCTCGAGGCTGAAGGTTACGGGCAGCGTCACCCATGCCGCCACGGAACGGCCCTCGACCTGGGCTGGGCGAAACCGGAGGGTCTCGGCCGCCAGTGCCGCCGCATCACCGAAGGCGGCGTCGGAGGCCCGGTCGATTTCGATGGAATAGGGATCGACCGTCCCGTCGGCCAGGACCCGGAACGAGATCTGGGCGCTCCCGGTGACCCCCGCATCGCGGAGCAGGCGCGGATAGTTTCGCCGGAACGCCTCCCCGGCCGCCGCGCGGTCGAGGAGCGCGGGCGGCTCCGCGCGGACGAGGGCGTCGTCGTCGCCGGCTTCCCGCAACTCCGCATCGAACGTGCACGCGGCCTGGGCGATGGATCGCCAGGCGCCGGCTTTCCCTTCGGACGCGTTGCGGCTGTCGAGGTCGAGCGTACGGCCGCCGGCGGGCACCACCACGGGGACGAGCCAGAACGTCCGGAGCTTGAGCGCGGCGTACAGCAGGTACGGCCCGGGCCGCATTCCGCCGACGGCGTAATGCCCGGTGCTTCCCGTCGGATAGCCGGGCAGCGCGTCGAAGAAGCCCAGGACGGCCGCCTCGGCGTTCGATGCGCGCGCCGAGGCGTCGGGAACTCCCCGCGCCAGCGAATCGGCGACGGCGCGCCAGTAGTCCCTGCGGTCGCGGCGCGCGCGCATCGCCGAATCGGCGGCGACGCGCGCATCGCGGCGCAGGTGGCTCGCGCGGAACCAGGCGGAGTCGAGCGCCGCGCACAGCGGTGCCGCCGCCCTCAGCGCGTCGGGCGGCACCAGCCGCACCACGGCGTCCGCGACCGGGTGCACCTCGCCGAAGTACTCGAGGCTGACGTCGCCCTGCACGCTTCCGACTCGAGGCGGCTGCGGGGCCGAGCTCGCGGCCGCCGTGGTCGACGTGGCCGGCCTCTGCTGCGCAGCCGCGCCGGAGCCCGATGGCCACGGCGACAGAAAAACGGCAGCAAGAATCGGCAGCGCACGCGGGAGAAATCCAGGGCGATCAGGAGGCAGGCGCATCGATCGGCTTTTGATGGGAGTGGGGCGGGAAATAGATTGGAGTTTCCGTCATCACCCCGGGATCATAGCCCGTACATCGGCCGCGGAACAAGAGCGCCGGATCACTGCGCCCGCACCCGCCGCCTTCATCATCATGAATCGCGGGCTACGACCGCCCGGTGCCCTCTGTCCTCGATCGGCTGTCCCCGTCCCCTGTCCCCTAATCTCCGCTGTACATCGCCTCGAGATCGTAGACCGCCTCGGCGGGGCCGATGACGATCAGCGTCTCGCCGGGGAGGATGATGCGCTCGGCGTCGGGGTTCAGCGTGAAGGCACCGCCGGGCTCGCGCACCGCCAGGATGCTCACGTTGCGCACGCGGCGCAGGTCGCACCCGGCCACCGTCTGCCCCGCGAACGGGCTCTGCGGCTCGATGGTGATCTGCCCCACGTCGACCTTGATCTCCACCCCGAAGCTGAACACCTCGTTGAACAGGTCGTGCACGGCGGGGCGCAGCAGCGCCAGCGCCAGCCGGTGCCCGCCGATGGCGTCGGGCGTGACCACGCGGTCGGCGCCGGCGCGGCGCAGCTTGGGCTCGCTGGCCTCGTTGTTGGCGCGGGCGACGATGAGGAGGTCCGGGTTCAGCTCCCGCGCGGTCAGCACCGTCAGCACGTTGTTGGCGTCGCCGTCCAGCGCGGAGACGAGCCCGCGGGCGCGCTCCACGCCGGCGGCGCGCAGCACCTCGTCGTGGGTGGCGTCGCCGATCACGTGCGGGATGTTCTCGGCCAGGAACAGCTCCTCCACCTGCTGCGACCAGTCGATCACCACGAACGGCTCGCCGCGCGCGCGCAGGTCGCGCTCGATGCGCGTGCCCAGCCGGCCGTGCCCGCAGATCACGTAGTGGTCGCGCAGCCCCGCGAGCGACTGTCTCATCCGCCTCCTCTGCACCGAAAGCCAGAGCGTCTGCCCGAGCATCACCTCCACCGCGCGCGTGGCGGCCCACGCGCCGGTGCCCACGCCCACCACGATCACCCCCATCGTCCACAGCCGGCCGGCGGCGGTCAGCGGCTTCACCTCGCCGAAGCCGACGGTGGCCACGGTGATCACCGTCATGTACGCCGCGTCGAGCCAGCGGAGATCCTCGATGAAATGGTAGCCGATGGTGCCCACCACGATCACCACCAGCAGCAGCGCCAGCGACACCTGGAACTGCCGCACCGGGTCGACCAGCGACATGCGCAGCCGGTGCATCGGCGCCGTTCGGGTGTCGCGGCGCGGCCTGGGCGGGCGCACGCTTCCCAGCCGGCGGCGGCGCTCGGAGCCGGAGCGGCGGTTGCGGCGTGCGTCAGGCGGCATGCGCGGCGGTGGGCGTCACGTCACCGTGTGTGTCCGAAGTCTTTGGAACTGCAGGGTCTGGGCGTGTTTGGCGCCGAGACGCCAAACCGGGCTGCGCGCGCCGTAGGCCACGATACCGCCGTGGCCAACGGCGCCGGGCCGCCGCCGCGCCGGGCATCCGCGCGTCACGCGGTATCGGTGTGCGCGCGGCGCCGTCCCGGCCCTCCGGGCGCGCATCCCTCACGCGGGTGCATCACGCAAGCTGACGTGCGGGGCCGTCGCCGCCAAGGCTCTCGCGCGAAGCGGCGGCCTCCGCGCGTTCAGAAGTGCCCGCTGCAGCGCCACGTCCCCGGCGGCTGCGACCAGGTGCAGTCGTTCATCCCCGGCCCGGAGTAGCGGAAGGTGAGCAGGTATCCGTCGTCGGTGCGCACGTAGCCGAACGGCCACGCGGGCTGCACGGGCGGCGCGAGCGCCTCGGCCGCGATCCATCGCGGTGCCAGCCGCGCCAGGCTGTCCGGGTACGTCCCCGTCTCGCCGCGATAACGCGCCAGCGCGGCGATCACCGGCTCCGCGCGCCGGTATCTCCGCTCCGCCTTGGGCCCCTCGCCCGGCGCCGGACAGGCCGCGAGCACGCCCAGCAAGAGCCCCGCGCTCGCCGCGACGATCCGCCTCCACCCGCTCCGGAAATCACGCACCGAGCTCGCTCCCGAGCTGAGTTCTCCCCTCCCCCATCCCTCCCCCCTCGTGGGGGAGGGGCCGGGGGTGGGGGGGATCCGCGGCGGCGCCGCACGGACGCCCGTTACGCGAACCCCCGCGTCGCCGCCACTGCCGCGCGATACCGCTCCACGTGCCGCTCGATCTCCGCCGCATCCCACCCGATCCCCGGCTCGCGCGCCATCCGCTCCGCCACCTCCCGCGCGACGGAGAGGCCGCCGTCGCGCGCCTCGTAGAACAGGTGCAGGCGGCGGACGAGCAGGTCGTCGAGCGTCATCGCCATCTCGTGGCGGACGGCGTTGGGCACCTCGGCCCAGACGTACGGGAAGGGCGGCAGGATGCGCTCGCCCAGCGCCCGGTCGCGGCGAATCGCGCCCTGCAGCGCCTCCGCATCCTCGCCATAGCTGCGCGCCAGGTGCTGGGCCACGTCCGGATCCAGCGCCAGTTCGCTCGCCTCGCGCCCGAGCCGCGCGGCGAACTCGTCCCACGGCTCGCGCGGCGCGCCGGGAAGCGGCAGGTCGGCCGTGGGCGAGATCCCGCTCTCCACCTTGTGCTTCTCGCGGAGACGGCGGGCGGCGCGGTCCACCACCTGCTCCGCCATCACCCTGTACGTGGTCAGCTTCCCGCCGGCGATGCTCAGCAGCCCCGAGCGGTCCCACCAGATCTCGTGCTCGCGGCTGGTGGCGCTCTCGCTGGCGCCGGTCTTTCGCGGCGCCAGCAGCGGCCGCAGCCCCGCCCAGGTGCTGATCACGTCCGCCGCCGTCAGCTTCGCCGCGGGGAAGACGGAGTTGGCGGATCTGACGAGATAATCAACGTCCTTTGCGTCCGCGCGCACGTCCCCGGGCGAGCCGGCGTAGTCCGTGTCGGTCGTCCCCACGTAGGTGAAGTCGCCCCACGGCAGCACGAACATCACCCGCCCGTCCACCGGCGACTGGAAGGTGATGGCGTGCCGGTTCCCGATCCGCCCGCGCTCGACCAGGATGTGCACGCCCTTGGTCGGTCGCAGCCGCGGCTTCGCGCTCGCGTCGGCGAGGCGGCGCACTGCGTCGCTCCACGGCCCGGTCGCGTTCAGCACTACCCGCGCGCGCACCTCCGCCTCGTCCCCGGTGACGCGATCGCGGACGCGGGCGCCGCGCACGCCCCTGCCGTCGTCCAGGAAGCCGACCACCTCCGCGTGCGAGACGACGGCGGCGCCCGCCTCGTGCGCCCCGCGCGCGTTCGCGACGGTGAGGCGCGCGTCGTCCACGGCCGCATCGTAGTACATCGCCGCGCCGGTGAGGCCGTCCTGCCGCAGCCCCGGCTCCTCGCGGGCCACCTCGGCGGGGTCGAGCACGCGGTGGCGGCGGATGTTGCGGAAGAGGGAGAGCGCGTCGTAGAGCCACATCCCCGCCTGCAGCATCCACCAGGGGGTGGGGCCGCCGCGGTAGACGGGAAAGACGAACGGAAGGGGATGGACGAGATGCGGCGCCAGCTCCAGCAGCCGGCGCCGCTCTGCGCTGGCCTCGAACACCAGCGCGAAGTCGTACGTCTCCAGGTAGCGCAGCCCGCCGTGCACCAGCCGCGACGAGCGGCTGCTGGTGCCGCCCGCGAAGTCGCCCGCGTCCACGAGCGCCACGTCCAGCCCGCGCCCCGCCGCGTCGCGCGCCGCCGCCGCGCCGGTGATCCCACCGCCGACCACCAGGAGATCGAACTCCTCGCGGCTCAGCGCGTCCCAGTGCTCCGCGCGGACGGCGGCCGAGAAGGAGCCCGCCCCGAACGCGTCGCGGCCGCCGGGCAACCCGCTCTCCGTCAGGCCGGTACGTCGGTGAAGCCGAGCGCGCGCAGCAGCGACGAGAACGACACGTCGGTGTGCGAGAGCACGAACACGCCCTCGAAGGTGGTGTCGAGAAAGGTGAAGTCGGTCTCGATCATCAGCCCCGACACGTGATGGGCCAGGTCGGCGCGGCTCCCCTCCTGCAGCTCGGGGGTGCCGATCATCACGCTCTTCCCCAGGAAGGTGCCCAGCACGCCCACGTAGGCGGCGCAGACGATGTTCCCCATCTCGTTGAGCGCGCTCTGCTCCAGCGGCCCCACCACGTCGGCGGGCGGGCGGCGCAGCATCAGCGACACCATGCGCAGCGCGGTGTCGCGGGCCAGGATGAGCGACGCGCGCTCGCCCCCGCTCTCGGTGACGCCGATGATGGGGACGGCCACGACGATCAGCGAGCCGGTGCCGGGGAGCTCGCCCGCCACCTCCACCTCGCCCACGGCGAACTGGATGCGGGGAACGGAGATCATCACCCGCAGCCCCGTGAGCGTCGACAGGTTGGTGGCGGCGTGGCCTGCGCCGATGTTCACCACCTCGCGGATGGCGTCGAGCTGCTTGGGCGTAACGGGCGTCTGCGTCATCACACTCGGGTCCGGCACGGTGCCGCGGAAAAAGGGTCCTGTTTCGAGGCGCGGGAGGTCGCTGCACGATGCGCGCCCCTCGCGGCTGGTCTTCCGTGCGAGCCCGCGCCGCGCCCTCGTCCCCGCGACTTGGAGCGCGTATGAGAGGCCTGCGCGGCGTGCGAGCTTCCGCACGGAAAAAAGCTCGCGCGGGGCGAGATGTTTGTGCCCCCTGCCTCTCCCGGTACGGGAGAGGTGGCGAGCCTGGGCGAGCCGGAGAGGGCGCGACGCCGCGTCGCGCTCGACAGTCCGTCCTGCGCCTGGGAGTTTCGCGACAGCCTCGTCGGCCGTCTTACAACCTCGGCGGCGTCACGCCCACCTGGCCCTGGTACTTCCCCTTGCGGTCGGCGTAGCTCACGTCGGGCGGCGTGTCGCCCTCGAAGAAGATCACCTGCGCGATCCCCTCGTTGGCGTAGATCTTCGCCGGGAGCGGCGTGGTGTTGCTGATCTCCAGCGTCACGTAGCCTTCCCACTCCGGCTCGAACGGCGTCACGTTCGTGATGATCCCGCACCGCGCGTACGTCGACTTTCCCACGCACAGCGTGATCACGTTGCGGGGGATGCGGAAGTACTCGACGGACCGCGCCAGCGCGAACGAGTTCGGGGGGACGATGCAGACGTCGCCCTCGAAGGGCACGAAGCTCCGGTCGTCGAACGCCTTGGGGTCGACGATGGCGTTGTTGACGTTGGTGAAGATCTTGAACTCGCTGGCCACCCGCATGTCGTAGCCGTAGCTCGACACCCCGTAGCTGATCGTGCCCTGGCGCACCTGCGCGTCCTCGAACGGCTCGATCATGCCGTGCTCGCGCGCCATCCGCCGGATCCAGCTGTCGGGCCTGATGCTCATGCGGGAACGGGACTTGAAGGGGGCGGGAAGGCTCCGCTCGCGGGGGCGAACGGAGGGCCGGTCCGGGGGTATCCGGACGCGCTCGGGAATGCCGGAAAACAGCCGCCAACGTACGCCCGCCGCCTGCGCCGGGCAAGCCCCGCCGCTGCTTGACATCGCTTGCGCGCGGGCAGTATCTTGGCCCGGCTCCTGACAAGTGAAGGATTTCACAAGCTCCTCGGGAAGAGGGTTCTGACGCCGATGCTCCGTCCGTATCTGCCCGTGCTGATCCTGCTCGCGCTGAGCGTGGCGCAGGCGATCGGGATGGTCGTGCTGTCGAACGTCCTGAGCCCGGGGAAGCAGACCAGGGTCAAGGCCTCGCCGTACGAGAGCGGCATCACGCCGCTGGGCAGCACGCGCGAGCGCTTCTCGGTGAAGTTCTACGTGGTGGCGATCCTGTTCATCGTCTTCGACGTGGAGACCATCTTCCTCCTCCCCTGGGCCGTGTCGGCCCGCCAGCTGGGGTGGGGCGGGTTCGCCGCCGCGATGGTGTTCATCGTGATCCTGACCGTGGGTCTGATCTACGAGTGGAAGAAGGGAGCGCTCGAATGGGATTGAACGAATCGAAGGATAGATCCGCCGCCCCCGTGGTCCACCAGGACGCGCCGGGCGCGCTGCAGGCGGAGGCCGCCGACGCCGGGCTGGCGGAGGGCGGGCTGTTCAGCGGCCAGCCCAGCTTCCTGACCACGAAGCTGGAGAGCGTGGTCAACTGGGCGCGGCAGAACTCGCTCTGGCCCATGCCCTTCGGCACCGCCTGCTGCGCCATCGAGATGATGGCCACGGCGGCCACGCGCTACGACCTGGCGCGCTTCGGGATGGAGCGGATGAGCTTCAGCCCGCGCCAGGCCGACCTGCTGATCTGCGCGGGGCGGGTGAGCTACAAGATGGCGCCGGTGCTCCGGAAGATCTGGGAGCAGATGCCGAGCCCCAAGTGGTGCATCAGCATGGGCGCGTGCGCCTCGAGCGGCGGCGTGTTCGACGTGTACAGCATGGTGCAGGGGATCGACACCATCATCCCCGTCGACGTCTACGTGCCCGGCTGCCCGCCGCGCCCCGAGGGGCTGATCTACGGGATCCTGCTGGTGCAGGAGAAGATCCGGAACTCCGCGCCCACCAGCGAGGACGAGTGGAACGCGGTGGACCAGCTTCCCGAGAGCGGGTCGTCGCTGCCGAAGGAGGTGGTCGACGCCATCACCGCCCCCTTCGGCAACTCGACCAACCAGAACCGCTCCAGCGGCCTGGTGAGCACCGGGGCCGTCGTCCGCGTGAGCGACAGGCGACCGTGAACAGAAAGTCCTAAGTCCTAAGTCCTGAGTCCCAAGTAACGGGAGCACTTAGGACTTGGGACTCAGGACTCAGGACTTCTTTGGATATGAGCGAGTCCGACGCATTCAAGCAAGGCCTCGAAGGCCTGGA
Organism: Longimicrobium sp.; assembly: GCA_036377595.1. Lineage (NCBI taxonomy): Bacteria > Pseudomonadati > Gemmatimonadota > Longimicrobiia > Longimicrobiales > Longimicrobiaceae > Longimicrobium > Longimicrobium sp. The sequence goes on from DASUYB010000032.1 coordinate 12,520, forward strand.
CCAGGGCCCGCGCCCCTCCGACGCGGGCCCCGACGCCACGCCCCCGCAGGCCGGCGACCTCCCGCCGCACCCCACCGTCGACGCGCTCCGCGAGCGCTTCGGCGACGCCGTGCTGCGCCACGAGGTGGTGGCCGGCGACGAGCACATCGTCTACGTCGCGCCCGAGCGCAACCTCGAGATCCTGGGGTGGCTCAAGGACGACCCGGCGCACCGCTACGACTTCCTGCAGGACCTCACCGCGGTCGACTACGGCGGCGGGCGCGAGATCCAGGTGGTCTACCAGCTCTGGTCGATCCCCAACCGGCTGAACCTGCGGGTGAAGTGCGAGCTGCCGCTGCAGGCGCTGGAGATCGACAGCACCTACTTCCTCTGGCGCGCGGCCGACTGGCTGGAGCGCGAGGTGTTCGACATGTTCGGCGTGGTTTTCCGCGGGCACCCGGACCTGCGCCGCATCCTGATGCCCTACAACTACGCCGAGGGGCACCCGCTGCGGAAGGACTTCCCGCTGCGCGGGCGCTTCACCCGCGCCGAGCAGACGCGGCGCGCGCTGGCGCAGAAGACCGAAGACCACTACTCGCCGATGGAGCTGGAGATCGCCCACGTGCTGGGGCAGAGCGTGCCCGACCCATTCGACCACGGGGAGACCGGCGGCGGCATGCAGGGGCAGTTCGGCGGCATGGGAGGGGGCGGCTGAGATGGCACTCCGCAGGCTGATCTACAACGTCACGCGCAACCCCGAGCTGGCGCCCGGCGGCGCCCTGGTGCACGCGCCCATCGTCCCCGTCGAGGGCGAGGCGTACGAGGTGCACGAGGACATCGCCGGCGAGCACATGCTCATCAACATCGGCCCGCAGCACCCGGCCACCCACGGCGTGCTGCGCCTGGTGCTGGAGCTCGACGGCGAGACGGTGGTGCGCTGCATCCCCCACATCGGCTATCTCCACTCGAGTTTCGAGAAGCTGGGCGAGTACCGCGACTGGAACCAGATCGTCCCGCTCACCGACCGGATGGACTACCTGGCGCCGCTGATCTACAACTGCGCCTACGCCATGGCGGTCGAGAAGCTGATGGGCGTGGAGGTCACCGAGCGGTGCAAGGTGGTCCGGGTGATCTGCATGGAGCTGGACCGCATCTTCTCGCATCTCCTGTGGCTGGGGACTACGGCGATCGACCTGGGCGCGTTCACCGTCTTCCTCTACACCTTCCAGCAGCGCGAGAAGATCTACGACCTGCACGAGCGCTTCACCGGCGCGCGCATCACCACCTCGAGCACGCGCATCGGGGGGATGATGGCCGACCTGCCGGCGGGGTGGATCACGCAGCTCGAGGAGTTCCTCGACAACTTCCTCCCCGTGGTCGACGAGGTGGAGACGCTGCTGACCAACAACGCCATCTGGGTCGGCCGCACGCAGGGCGTGGGGTCGATCTCCGGCGAGGACGCGGTGAACTGGGGGCTCAGCGGACCGAATCTCCGCGCCTCCGGCGTCAGCTACGACGTGCGCAAGGACCGGCCGTACTACGACTACGAGACGTACGACTTCGACGTGCCCGTGGGCGAGCACGGCGACATCTACGACCGCTACCTCTGCCGGATGGAGGAGATGCGGCAGAGCGTGCGCATCCTCCGCCAGGCCATCGACCGCCTCCCCGGGGGCTCCATCAACGTCGACGACCCGCGCGTCATCCTCCCGCCCAAGACGGCGGCGATGAACGACATGGAGAGCATGATCCACCACTTCAAGGTGGTGATGGAGGGCGTGCGCGCGCCCGTGGGCGAGAGCTGGTTCTCGGTCGAGTCGAGCAAGGGCGAGCTGGGGATGTACGTGGTATCCGACGGCGGGGCGAAGCCGGTCCGCTGGCGGGTGCGCGGGCCCAGCTTCATCAACATCGCGGCGCTCCCGCACATGATCGAGGGGGCGCTCCTTTCCGACGTGATCGCGGTGAACGCGTCGCTCGACATCGTGCTGGGAGAGATCGACCGATGAGCGCGGCAAAGGCAGGGATGCCCGATTCGCCGCCGTCCTCGTGGCCCGTGGCGCAGCAGAACCCCGGCTACGCGGGCGACACCGGCGAGTTCTCGCAGCTCACCGAGGACGACGTCCGCGGCGCGTCGTATGTCGGCGTGCGCCCGAAGGACGGCGGCCTGCCGGTGATCGCGGGGACGCTGCCCTACCAGATCGCCGAGAAGAACCCGGAAGCCCCGATCTTCACGGGCGAGTACGAGGAGCGGCTGCAGAAGGTGCTGGGGGAGTATCCCGATCGCCAGAACGCGCTCCTCCCGGCGCTGCACATGGCGCACGAGATCCGCGGCTACCTGAGCCCGGAGACGATGGACGAGGTGGCGGAGCGGCTGGGGCTCAGTCCCGCGTACGTGCGGGGCGTGGCCAGCTTCTACACCATGTACAACCTGGGCCCGGTGGGGAAGTACCTGATCCAGGTGTGCACCAACATCTCCTGCAACCTGTGCGGGGGCGACGCGGTGTTCGAGGCGTTCCTGCAGCACACGGGCACGGAGCCGGGCGAGACCAGCGCCAACGGCCTGTGGACGGTGATGGAGGTGGAGTGCCTGGGCGCCTGCGGCTTCCCCACGGCGGTGCAGGTGAACGAGCGCTACTTCGAGAACGTGCGGCCCGAGAACGTGCCGGATATTCTCGCGATGCTGACGTAGGAAAAAGAAGTCCTAAGTCCTGAGTCCTAAGTCCCAAGTTGAAGAGCTGCGGACGCGCTCCTCAGCTTGGATCGGACGAAATCACTTAGGACTTAGGACCCAGGACTTAGGACTTAAACGCGGTAGCGGCGGACCCGAAGCGAGACCCGATGGCGTACCCATACAGTCACCCGAAGGAAGTCCGCGTCCTCTCGAAGTACTTCGGCGACCCCGAGGCGCGGACGCTGAAGGGGTGGGAGCAGCGCGGCGGCTACCAGGCCCTGCGGAAGGCGCTGGCCACTCCGCGCGAGGAGATCGTGGCCACCGTCAAGGCGTCGGGGCTGCGCGGCCGCGGCGGCGCGGGCTTCCCCACGGGGCTCAAGTGGAGCTTCATGCCGAAGAAGGTGCCCGGCACGCCCCACTACCTGGTCTGCAACGCCGACGAGAGCGAGCCGGGGACGTTCAAGGACCGCGAGCTCATGCGCTGGACGCCGCACGCCCTCGTGGAGGGATGCGTGATCGGCGCCTACGCCATCAACGCCGAGCGCGCCTACATCTACATCCGCGGCGAGTTCTTCGAGGCGGCGCAGATCATGGCGAAGGCCATCGAGGAGGCCTACGCCGCCGGCTACGCCGGGAAGAACGTCCTGGGGACGGGGATCGACATCGACGTGGTCCTGCACCTGGGCGCCGGCGCCTACATCTGCGGCGAGGAGACGGGGCTGCTCAACTCGCTCGAGGGGCGCCGCGGCGAGCCGCGCGTCAAGCCTCCGTATCCCGCGATCGCCGGCGCGTTCGGCAAGCCGACGGCGGTGAACAACGTCGAGTCGCTCATCGCCGCCGCGCACATCGTGCAGAACGGCGCGGACTGGTACAAGCAGTGGGGGACGGAGAAGTCGACGGGGACCAAGCTCTTCTGCGTCTCGGGCCACGTGAAGCGGCCGGGGAACTACGAGGTGCCGCTCGGCTTCAACTTCAAGGAGTTCATCTACGACGTCTGCGGCGGCACCCCCGACGGGCGGCCGATCAAGGCGGTGATCCCCGGCGGCTCCAGCGTTCCGATCCTCACCGGCGACGAGCTCGACATCGCCATGGACTACGAGGCGATGGCCGAGGCGGGGACGATGCTGGGCTGCGGCTCCGTGATCGTCATGGACGATACGACGAACGTGGTGAAGCAGGTGCGGCGCATGGTGGACTTC
>DASUYB010000033.1 GCA_036377595.1 Longimicrobium sp.
TCAGACGATCTCGATCTCGTGTGCTCAACTTTAGCATCTCCTCGCTCCGTGGCAGGTGTCGCCGCCAGTGTGGGCGAACCTGCCCCGAAGGAGGACATTTCTATTTCAACCAACCCGGACATTTCTACTTCAACGCTACAAAGTGAACGCGGCGCGCCTTCACGGCGGGGCGAGCGCGGAATATCTTCCTCCTCTTGCCGCCAGGAATTCCCATCTCCGCGGCCACCCATGCCCCCCCCCCGGGCGTGTGACGCGCTCGGAGCCCCCCTCCTCCGCCCCATGCCCACTTCACTGCTCTGCCCGGCCTACCGCGTGGTCACCTCGCGCGTGGTGCTGCGCTGCTGGGAGCCCGCCGACACCGCCGCGCTGCACCGGGTGATCGCCGAGAACCTGGAGCACCTGCGCCCGTGGGTCTCCTGGATCGAAGACGAGCCCAGGTCGATGGAGGAGCGCCTGTGCATCGTGCGCTCGATGCGCGCCGCCTTCGACGCCGACGAATCGTGGTCGTACGCCGTGATCGACGCCGACGACGGCGAGCTCGCGGGGGGGTTCCTCCTGCGGCGGATCGAGACCGGCAACGGCGGCGACCTGGGGGGATGGGTGGCCGCGGCGCGGGGGCGGCGGGGCTACCAGTCCGAAGCGGCCGCCGCGATGTCGCGCGTGTGCCTGGAGGTGATGAGGATGGAGCGCGTGCAGGCCGTGACCGCGGTCGACAACGAGCGCAGCATCGCGCTGATGCGCAAGCTCGGCTTCACGCAACAGGCTACGGACGGCGAGCGGCAGAAGCACGAGCTGCTCTGGAGCATCTCGGCCGACGAGTGGACGACCTCGTACGCCGCCGAGCTCGCGGCGGATGCGAGAGCGTATGATGCGATCGGGACTCGGCTGTTCTGAGCGTCAACGTGTGAGGAGTAGCCGACTAAAACGGTACGGGGTAAAATACAGAAGTGTCCTTGTTCTTCCTTCGCTCGAAGGCTATCGATGCCTCACTGGAAAGAGTTCGAGAAGCTGATCGCGCGCCTGCATGCGGCTGCATTGCCCAATGTGAAGGTCGAGCACGATGTGCGGCTACGCGGGCAGTCAGGTCGTGATCGCCAGATCGATGTTCTCCTCACGACCAACGTTGGCTTTTACCCGGTTCGGATTGCAATTGAATGCAAGAAGGAAAGACGACTTATCGGCATCGGCGCAGTTGGTGAGTTTGCCGAAAAACTCGGAGATGTGGGAATCGCCCAAGGCGTAATGGTCGCTCGCGGATTCGATTCTGGAGCAAAGGCTGCGGCAGACAGGCATTTCATCCGTTTGCTTTCATATCGCGATGCGAATACCGCGGACTGGCAAAATCTACTTACATCGAACTGGATATCGCTCGACCAAGTGCGTGTAGAGTGGACGTTGCTGGCGACACTTTTCGAAAACGAAAATGTGGCCGGCGAAATTCCCCTCACTGCGCTGATTGTTGACGAAAGTCATGGGATCGGCACCTTGGGCAACTTCTTCGACTCACTTCGTCGAGATGTTGCGCACAACAAAGCCTTAATCGGTAAATTCGGATTGGACATTCAACCCAATCGTTCTTGGACGCTTCAATGGGAGCAGCGTTGCGAGTCGGTGAAAGGCTTTCATCTTGAAGGTGTCAAAGAAGTACGTGAGTTCATTATCAATCTGGCATTAGCGTCAGGTCACGTGATTGAGGAGAACGGCACGCGGCAAGTCAGAATTGCAGAGATGATGTCGGAGTCTCTGAATGTCGAACGAGACCTAGCTCCGCACCTCGGTCGGACCTTGACTCCCGAAGAGTACAGAGCTCGCGCTGAGCATATACATACCGTTTCGTTCGACACTCCCACGGACGCGAAGCAAATTGGGCTGCAACTCGGGATCAGAATGTAAGCGCGACGCAATCAACTCGACGCCGCGACGCAAACAAGATCGCTTCATGCGCCGCAGCACGGGTTTTGCGCCGAACCTGCCGCTCGCCGAGACGCCTTCTCACCCGCGCGTGGAGGTGAACCCGTGACTGGACCCGAGCTGAGGAGCGAGGCCGAGTACGAAGCCGCGCTGAGGGAGATCGAGCGGCTGACGGAAGAGGACCCGGGGAAAGGGACGGCGGAGCACGACGAGCTGCAGCGCCTTCACTCCATGGTCGAGGCGTACGACGCTTCGCAGCTGCACGCCCACAGCCCCGACGACTACCCCATCGACGAGGACGAGGACTGACGTCGCGAACGAGCGAACGCCTCCGCCGGCCGGCGCAGAGATGCGCGGGCCGGCGGAGGCGCTTTGCGGCGTTCCTTCAGCGGCCGAGCCCGGCCATCGCGGCGACGGCGTCGGCGCGGGAAGATAACCGCGCGTCAACAACCCTGGGTCACACCCACGAGCGGACGCGCCTACATCCGCCAGGCGTCCTCGACGTGTTCGATGGTGGGGTCGCCGCCGGTGGGGAGGAGCACGGCGATGGCGTCGTAGCGGTAGACGTCGCCCTCGCGGCCGTGGCGGTCGACCCAGCACTGGGCGACCACCTGAATCTCGCGGCGCTTCTTGAGGGTGATGGCCTCGAGGGGATGGCCGTAGCCCAGGCCGGCGCGCGTCTTCACCTCCACGAACGCCACGACCTCGCCGCGGCGCGCGACGAGGTCGACCTCACGGTGCCCGATGCGGAAGTTGCGCGCCAGCACCGTCCACCCGGCGCGCTCCAGGTGCTCCGCGGCCATGCGCTCGCCGCGGTCGCCCATCGGCTTGTTCTGCGAGCCCAGCGTCCGCGGCGCGTCCATGGGGATTCCCCGGCGGAAGGTTTATTCGCGTTCGGGCAGGCTATCGTGTTGCGTTGATTATAGATCCTTCGCCCGCCGCTCGGGCTTCGTCGCGACCGCAATGTCGGCGCAGCGGCGGCGCTCAGGATGACGTCGTCGTGGTGCTCGAAGGGCGAGGCATGCCTCGCTCTGACGGTCAAGTCCGTTGAAGTCCGCGAAGGCGGACTGCGTGTAGTTGTAGCCGCGAGTTCACTCGCATCGTCACGCCACTACCATCACCCCTACCGACCCGTTCACACCACCGCGCGGACCGGGCGGCCGGTGAGCGAGGGCGACAGGTCGCGGCCGATGGCCTCGGCGATGACCGCGATCTGCTCCATCAGCTCCTCGAACTGCTCGGGGAAGAGCGACTGCGCACCGTCGCTCATTGCGCGCTCGGGGTCGGGGTGCACCTCGATCATCAGCCCGTCGGCGCCGGCGGCGACGGCCGCGCGCGCCATCGGGATCACCTTGGCCCGCAGCCCCGTGCCGTGGCTGGGGTCGGCGATGATGGGGAGGTGCGAGAGCGACTTCACCACCGGGATCGCCGTCAGATCGAGCAGGTTGCGCGTGTGGGTGTCGAAGCCGCGCACGCCGCGCTCGCACAGGATCACCTGCCCGTTCCCTTCGGCCAGGATGTACTCGGCGCTGAGGAGCAGGTCCTTCACCGTGGCCGCCATCCCCCGCTTGAGCAGGATCGGCTTGCCGGTGCGGCCGGCGCGGCGCAGCAGCGAGAAGTTCTGCATGTTGCGCGCGCCGATCTGGATGATGTCGGCGTACTGGGCCACCAGCGCCAGGCTCTCCTCGTCCAGCGCCTCGGTGACGACGGCCATTCCCGTTTCCTCGCGCGCCTTCGCCAGCAGCTTGAGGCCGGGCTCGCCCATTCCCTGGAAGGCGTAGGGTGAGGTGCGCGGCTTGAAGGCGCCGCCGCGCAGGATCGTCGCTCCCGCCTCGCGCAGGCGGTGGGCGATGCCGACGATCTGCGCCTCGCTCTCCACCGAGCAGGGGCCGGCCATCACCACCACCTCGTCGCCGCCGATGCGCGTGCCGTTGGCCAGCTCGACGATGGTCGGCTCCTCGCGCCACTCGCGGGAGACCTGCTTGTACGGCTGCGAGACGTGGGTGATCTCCAGCACGCCGGGGAGAGATTCCAGCCGGTCGGCGTTGACCTTCCCGTCGTTGCCCACGAGGCCCACGGCGGTACGCTGCTTCCCCGGCATCGGGCGCGCCTCGTACCCCATCTCCTCTATCACGTCGACGACGCCCTGCACCTGCTCGGCGCTCGCGTCGTGCCTCATCACGATCAGCATGGGTGATGCTTTTCGGGGGGACTGATCTGTCGGGTTGCCGCAGGTGAAAATCTACCGAACGAAGCGGCGCCCGTCCACCGAGAACGCCCTCTCCCTGGCGCTGCGCGCCGGTCCCTCCCCCAAAACCGCCTGGGGGAGGGACGGGGGCTCGCTTCGCTCGCGGCTACTTCGACCGTGCCGCTGAACGTCGCTTCGAGATGCCGAGAAGCCTTCGGGCCCTTCTCGCCGCGATTCCAACCGTCTCACGCCCGCCGCCGCAATGCAGCCAACTCGTTGCTGTGTATGATACTTGCGACAGATCCAGCCGTGTCGGTCAACCCGAGACACGGGAGGAAACGATGCCGAAGTCCTGGAGCAGCAAGGACGAACGGAAGTACGAGCACGTGAAGGAGAGCTACGAGAGCCGCGGCAAGTCCGAGGACACCGCCGAGGAGATTGCCGCCCGCGTGGTCAACAAGGACCGCAAGGAGGAAGGGCGGACCAAGGAGCAGAAGTCGCACTCCCGCAAGAAGTCCTGACGCAGCCGCGCCGGCCGGGGTCCCGATCCCCCGACCGGCGCGTCTTCATCCCCCTCTCCCTCCACATCATCCGCGAACCGACAGCGGGTCGGGTAACACCCGGACAGGCGGCGCCATCCCGCCGCCGCATCATGTACGGGTACGCCGGAGGCGCCGCGAACGGGCGGCGGTCCGGGGGAAGCGCGCGCATCCCAGCCACGGAGAACCTCCCATGCCCGATACCCTCACCCTCACCGACAACCGCACCGGCAAGACCGTCGAGCTGCCGGTGGAGCACGGCACCTATCCCGAGTACGGCTCGTTCATCCGCGGGCCCGAGCTCAAGCAGCTGAAGACCGGCCCCGGCGACTTCGGGCTGCTGAGCTACGACCCCGCGTACATGAACACCGCCTCGTGCCGGAGCGCCATCACCTTCATCGACGGCGACCGCGGCATCCTGCGCTACCGCGGCTACCCCATCGAGGAGCTGGCCGAGAAGAGCACGTACCTGGAGTCGGCGTACCTGACCATCTTCGGCGAGCTGCCCACGAAGGAGCAGCTGGACGACTGGACCACGCAGGTGACCAACCACACCTACGTGCACGAGAGCATCAAGAAGTTCATGGACGGCTTCCACTACGACGCGCACCCCATGGGGATGCTGGTCAGCACGGTGGCCGCGCTCAGCACCTTCTATCCCGAGGCGCGCAATATCGCCGATCCCGGCGTGCGGCTGCAGCAGATCGTGCGGCTGGTGGCCAAGCTCCCCACGCTGGCCGCGTTCGCGTACCGCCACACGCAGGGGCTGCCGTACGTGTATCCCGACAACCAGCTGTCGTTCACCGGTAACTTCCTCCAGATGATGTTCCGGATGAGCGAGCGCGAGTACGTGCCCAACCCGGTGCTCGAGCGCGCGCTGGACGTGCTGTTCATCCTGCACCTGGACCACGAGCAGAACTGCAGCACCAGCGCCATGCGCAACGTGGGGAGCTCGCACGCCGACCCGTACGTGTCGGTGGCGGCGGCTGCGGCGGCGCTCTACGGCCCGCTGCACGGCGGCGCCAACGAGCAGGTGCTGCGGATGCTCACCGAGATCGGCAGCGAGGAGCGCGTCCCCGAGTTCGTGGACCGGGCCAAGCGCGGCGAGTTCCGGCTGATGGGATTCGGCCACCGCGTGTACAAGAACTACGACCCGCGCGCGAAGATCCTGCGGGCGATGGCGAACGACGTGCTCGAGGTGACGGGAAGCAGCCCGCTGCTGGACCTGGCCATGGAGCTGGAGCGGATCGCGCTCGAGGACGAGTACTTCGTGAGCCGCAAGCTGTACCCGAACGTGGACTTCTACTCGGGGATCATCTACCGGGCGATGGGCTTCCCGGTGGACATGTTCCCGGTGCTGTTCGCGATCCCGCGCGTGGCCGGATGGCTGGCGCAGTGGAAGGAGCTGCTCGAGGACCCGGAGCAGAAGATCACGCGCCCGCGCCAGATCTACACCGGCTACGACGAGCGCCACTTCGTCCCGCTCGCCGGTCGCGGCGAGGCGGCGGCGGCCGAGTCGCTCGACAGCTGGATCCCGCTCACCGCGCGGTGACGGCCGGTTCTCACGCGGAGACGCGGAGCCGCGGAGGGATGCTTCCTCCGCGGCTCCGCGTTATTGCATTGAGATGAGATTTTCCCGACGATGCGAGTGAACTCGCGGCCTCGCGGCTACAACCACACGCAGTCCGCCTCCGCGGACTTCAATTCGCCTCGGGGAAAGCATCCGCACCACCACCAGACGTCATCCTGAGCGGCCAGACCGTCATCACGTCGGCGAAAATGGCTGCAGCCCGAAGGATCTTTGATCTCCCCCGCACCGCCGCCCGGCATCGCGGTCCAATCCCCATCTGCCGACCGCAACGCGCGCAGGCATCACCCTTCGCGCGCACCGGCATCTCCCCCACACGAAGAGCCGGGGAGTGGCGGACGCCCGGCGATTTCGCAAAGGCGTATCCTGATCCTCAGGGTGATGTGGGTGGGGATACGGACCGACGAACGAGCGAGGTGGAGCATGCGGACGGCGATCGCACTGCTGATGGCGCTGCACGGGATCGCGCATCTTCCCGGGTTCCTGAACTCGTGGGAGCTGGTGACGCTGGAAGAGATCCCGTATGACACCAAGGTGCTCTCCGGCCACCTCGACGTCGGGGACGCGGGGATGCGCGCGCTCGGCGTGCTCTGGCTGGCAGCGGCGGTGACGTTCGCCGTATCGGCCGGCGGGGCGCTGGCGCACGCGAGCTGGTGGATCCCGTGGGCCGCCGGCGCGGCGCTCGGCTCGCTGATCCTCAGCGCGGTCGAGTGGCCCGAAGCGCGCATCGGCGTGGCCGTGAACGCGTTCATCCTTGCCGCGCTGTTCGCGGGGACGCGTTTCGGCTGGTTGTGAGGCGAGGTGAAGTGAAGTGAGGGAGTCGGTTCGGGTGAGGTGAGTTGGGGGTCGACTGCACGAAGGAGCCGCCTCGCGGGGCGGCTCCTTCGTTTCACGGCTTGCGAAATGGCGTCCGAGATCTACGCCACCTTCGCATCCCCGTACGCGTACGCGCCTTCCAGCTCCACGCCCACGATGGAGCTGACGCCGGGCTCCTCCATGGTCACGCCGTAGATCCAGTCGGCGCTCTCCATGGTGCGCGGGTTGTGGGTGATGACGATGAACTGCGTCTGCGTCTTGAAGTCGTTCAGCAGCTGGATGAAGCGGCCCACGTTGGCCTCGTCGAGCGGCGCGTCGACCTCGTCGAACAGGCAGAACGGGCTCGGTTTCACCAGGTAGATGGCGAAGAGGAGCGAGAGCGCCGTCAGCGTCCGCTCGCCGCCCGAGAGGAGGTGGATGCGCTGCGTCTTCTTCCCGCGCGGCGATGCGCTGATCTCGATCGGGCTCTCCAGCGGGTCGTCCTGGTCCGCCAGCCACACGTCGCACTCGCCGCCCTGGAAGAGCGACTGGAAGGTGCGGTGGAAGTTCTCGCGCACGGTGTCGAAGGTGCTCATGAACACCTCGCGCGCCGTCTTGTTGATCTGCCGGATGGCGGCGGCCAGGTCGTCGCGCGCGGCGGTCAGGTCGTCGCGCTGCTCCAGCAGGAAGGTCAGGCGCCGGTCCTCTTCCTCGTGCTCCTGCACGGCGAGCATGTTGATGGGCCCCAGCGCGTCGATCTGCTGCGCGATCTCGCGCACCTCGTTGCGCCACGCATCCGCGTCCCCCCCCTCCACGGCGCTGGCGGACTGGACGAGCACCTCCCACGGGCGCCCCCACTCCACCTCCAGCCGCTCGCGCGCGCGGATCACCCGGCTCTCCAGCTCGGCGCGCTCCAGCTCCAGCCGGTGGCGCTCCTCGCCCGCCTCGCCCTCGCGGCGGCGCGCGACGCGGGCGCGCTCCTCGGCGGCGTTCACCTCGGCCTCCAGCTCGCCCAGCCGCGCGTCGAAGGCGGCGACCTCGGCCGCATGGGTGTCGCGCTCGCGGAAGAGCGCCTCCACGTCCTCGCCCGCGCGCTCGCGGATCCCCGACAGCCCCTCCAGCGAGCGAAGGAGCTCGTCCGCCTCGGCCTGCAGCGTCGCCGACCGAGCGCGGGCCGTGTCGGCGCCGTTGACCGCATCGGCCAGAGCGCGCTCCACCTCGCGCAGCTCCGCCTCCGCGCGGGCGACGGCCACGCGCAGCTCGCTCTCCTCGTCGCGCGCGGCCTCCCAGCGCGCGTCGAGCTCGGCCAGCCCCGCACCCTCGCGTGAGGCGGCGGCCTGCGCGTCCGCCGCGAGCCCGTGCAGCTCGCCCAGCCGCGCGTCCAGCTCCGCCATCCGCGCGGCCGCCGTCTCCGCCTCGCGCTTCGCGGCGGCGATGGCGGCGACGACTTCCTCGCGTTCGCGCTCCAGGCGCCCGCGTCGGTGGCCGTGCGCGGCGGTGTCGGCGTCCAGCTGGCGCAGCTCGGCCTCCATCACCCGCCGCACCTCGTCCGCGTCGCGCGCGCGCTCCTCCGTCAGGGCGACCTGTTCGACGAGCGAGTCGCGCTCCAGCACGAGGCGATCGCGCGCGACCTCGGCGTCCTCCAGCTCGTTGCGCAGCCGCCCCAGCATCTCGCGCCGGGCGAGGATCCCCTCCCCCGCCGCCGGCTGGCCCAGGCGGATCACCCCGCGCACGTCGACGGTGTCGCCGAACGCGTCCACCCGCGCGCCGGCGGCGAAGGCGTCCAGCGGGTCCTCGCCGGGGAGGACGACGAGTCCCTGGAGGAAGATCTCCACCCAGCGCTGCCCCGCCCCGCTCCCGGCCACGCCCAGACGGTGCGACGCGCCGTTCATCGCCTCGCGCACGCCGGGCGCGTCCAGCGGGAGAAGGAGGAGCGTGCCGCCGCCGCTCCACTCCTCGCGGAACCAGCGGCGGACCACGCGGGCGGCGGCCAGGTCCTTCACCACCACCGCCTGCAGCAGCGTCCCCAGGAACGATTCCACCGCCTGCGCCGTGGCCGCATCCGCCGTCGTCGCGCGCACGAAGTCGGCGAGCGGGCCCAGGACGCCGGGGAAGCGCTCGCGCTCGGCCATGATCGCCGTCACCGCGGGGCTGAAGCCCTCGTAGCTGCTCTCCATCGCCTCGCGCGCGGCCACCTGGCTGGCGAGGCGCTGCACGCGGTCTTCCGCGGCGCGCAGCGTGTCGCGCAGCGGCGCCTCGCGGCCGCGGAGGACGCGCGTCTCCTCGCGGGCCGCGTCGGCCGCATCCGCCGCGGCGTCCAGCCGCTCGCGCAGCGACATCCCCTGCCCGCTCCACAGCTCCGTTTGCTCGCCGAGGATGGTGATCTCCGTCCCCAGCTGCACGTCCTGCTCGCCCAGCCGCGCGCCGCGCTCCAGCGCCTCGCCGCGGCGCCGCTCGGCCACCACGCGCTCGCCCTCGGCCGCGGCGATCTCCCGCGCGATCTCGCGCGAGCGCTCGGCGGCGGCTTCGCTGGCCTGGCGGCGCGCGCTCAGCGTCGCCCGCAGCCCGTCGTTCTCCTCCACCCGCAGCTCCAGCCGCTCGCGCACGCCCTCCAGCCGCGCCAGCGCATGGTCGCGCTCGCCGCCCAGCCGCGCGGCGTCGGCCGACAGCGACTCCGCGCGCTCGCCCAGCTCCGCGCGCTCGCGCACCAGCTGCTGGATGCGCAGCTCCGCGTTCGCCCGCCGCTCGTCGGAGAGGGCGATCTCGCGCTCGCGCGTCGAGAGGCGCTGGCGCACGTCGTCGAGCTTCGCGGCCACGTGCTGGCGGCGGCGGGTGAGCTCGGCCGCCTCGATCCGCCGCTCCTCCAGGATCGCCTCGGCCGTGGTCCGCTCCGTCCGCGCTTCGCCCTCGTCGCGCTCCAGCGCCTCGCGGCGGCGCCCGCCCTCGGACAGCGCGGCGGTCAGCGCCTCCAGGTCCGCGCGCGCCGTGGCCACCTCCAGGTCCAGCCGGCGCGCCTGCAGCTCGGCGTGGCGCTGCGCGCGGCGCTTCTGCCGGGCCAGCGAGCGCACCTTGCTCTCCACCTCGGCGATCAGGTCGTTCAGCCGCGCGAGATCGACCTCCGCGCCCTCGAGTCTGCGCTGCGCGGCCTTGCGGCGGTCCTTGTACTTGCCGATCCCCGCCGCCTCCTCGAACAGCGCCCGCCGCTCCTCGGCCCGCTCGCTGAGGATCGAGTCGATCATCCCGATCTCGATGATCGAGTAGGCGTTGGCGCCCAGCCCGGTGTCGCGCAGCAGGTCGTGGATGTCGCGCAGGCGGCAGTTGACGCGGTTCAGCGCGTATTCGCTCCCCCCCTCGCGGAACACCTTGCGCGCGATCTCCACCTCGCTCTGGGGGATGGGGATCAGCCCGTCGTCGTTGCTGAACGCCAGCGTGACCTCGGCGAAGTTCAGCGGGCGGCGCTTGACGGTGCCCTGGAAGATCACCTCCTCCATCTTCCCGCCGCGCAGCGCCGACGCGCGCTGCTCGCCCAGCACCCAGCGCACGGCGTCGGCGGTGTT
>DASUYB010000034.1 GCA_036377595.1 Longimicrobium sp.
AACGGGAGGGGGTAACTTCGAGCGCGTGGCGCGGCCTATTGCGCACTCCCCGTCTCACGTGCGACGCAATCGTGGCGGCCTGTCCCGCTCTCCACGCCACCTTCGTCGCCGCGCTGAGTTCTCCCCTCCCCTGCGCAGCGGGGGAGGGGCTGGGGGAGGGGGCCAGCCGGGCGGGCAGGATGTCCGTCGAAGCCGCACGGATATCGGCGTGCACTGGGCACTGGGCACTCAGCACTCAGCACTCAGCACTCAAGCACTCCCTCACCGCCCCAGCGCCGCGGCGACGCGCCGCAGCAGCCCGTCGGGCGAGAACGGCTTCGGCAGCAGGTCCACCTCCGGCGCCAGGCCGTGCTCGGCGATCGCGTCGCCCGGATAGCCGCTCATGTAGAGGACGCGCGTGGCCGGGCGGAGGGCGGCCATCGCCTCGGCCAGCCTGCGGCCGCCGCCGCCGGGCATCACCACGTCGGTCAGCAGCAGGTCGATGGCGCCGGCGTGCGCGCGCGCCACCTCCAGCGCCCGCTCGCCGTCCCCCGCCTCGAGCACCGCGTATCCCGCGCGGGAAAGGACGCGGCGGGCCAGCGAGCGCACCGAGTCCTCGTCCTCTACCAGCAGCACCGTCGCCCCGCATCCCCTGCCGGGCGCGGGCTCCGCGGCCGCCGTCTTCTCCCGCGCGCCGTCGGGGACGCGGGGGAGGAGGACGACGAAGCGGCTCCCCTCGCCCGGAAGGCTCTCGGCCCAGACGTAGCCGCCGCTCTGCTTGACGATCCCGTACACGGTGCTGAGGCCCAGCCCCGTCCCCTTCCCCGCCGGCTTGGTGGTGAAGAAGGGCTCGAACAGGTGCTGCAGCACGTCGGGCTCCATCCCCATCCCGCTGTCCTCCACGTCCAGCCGCACGTAGGCGCCGGCCTGCACGTAGTACGGCCACCCCGTCCGCGGCTCGGGCGGGACGGCCGCCGCAGAGGTGGAGATCGCCAGCCGGCCGCCGCCCGGCATCGCGTCGCGCGCGTTCACCGCGAGGTTGAGGACGACCTGCTCCACCTGCCCGGGGTCCGCCTCCACCTGCCCCGCCTCGGGGTCGAGCGAGACGGTGATGGCGACGTCCTCCTCGATCAGCCGCCGCAGCATCCGCTGGGTGTCGGCGATCACGGCGTTCAGGTCGACCACGCGCGGCTGCAGCACCTGGCGGCGGCTGAAGGCGAGGAGCTGGCGGGTGAGGTCGCTGGCGCGCTGCGCGGCACGGTCGATCTCCTCCACCTCCTCGCGCCACGGGCTGGCGGCGGGGAGGTCGGCCAGGAGGAGGCCGGCGTTCCCCTTGATGGCCGTCAGCAGGTTGTTGAAGTCGTGCGCCACCCCGCCGGCCAGGCGGCCGACGGCCTCCATCTTCTGCGCCTGCCGGAGCTGCGCCTGCAGCTTGCGCTCGTCGGTCACGTCGCGGACGACGGCCGCCGCGCACTGCACCCCGCCGCCCGCGCCGGGCACGGGCGAGACGGTGGCGGAGACAAGCATCCGCCGCCCCTCGCGCGTCATGCGGTCGGTCTCGCGCAGGGCCACGCGCTCGCCGGCGGCCACGCGCGCCAGCGTCTCGCGCTCTTCCGCGTGCGCGTCGGCGGGAAGGAGGTCGAACACCGAGCGGCCGACCGCCTCGGCCTCGCTCCAGCCGAACATCCGCCCGGCGGCGTCGTTCCAGCTCAGCACCGTGCCGTCGAAGGCCTTGCAGATCACCGCGTCGTCCATCGATCCCACCACGGCGGCCAGGCGGCGCACCTCGTCCTCGCGGCGGCGGCCGGCGGTGGCGTCGACCATCACCCCGCGCAGCTGCACCTCGCCGTCGGCGCCGCGGGCCACGCAGACGGAATCGCGCAGCCAGAGCGTGGAGCCGTCGGCGGCGCGGACGCGGTACTCGAAGGCGTGGTCGCGCCCCTCGGCCGTGGCCTCGGCGCAGAGGTCGATCACCCACCGGCGGTCGTCGGGGTGGATCAGCGCCTCCCAGAACCCCGGCTCGTCGAGCCAGCGGTCGACCGGGTAGCCCAGCAGCGCGTGCGCGTGCTCGGAGACGAAGGTGAAGCGCAGCGGCGTTCCCCGCGCCTCCCAGACGATGGCGTCGAGCCCCTCCACCAGCTCGCGCAGGCGCCGCTCGGCGGCCTCGGCGTCGGCGCGGGCGCTGCGCTCGCGCTGCAGCAGCTCGGCGCGCACGGTCTCCAGCCGCACCCGCTCGCTGGCGTCGCGGACGAACACGCTCAGCCCCTCGGGCGACGGATAGGCGTGCACCTCGAACCAGGCGCGCGATCCGGGTGCCTGGCCGGTGACCTGCCGGGGTGCCTGCTCGTGCATCGCCTCGCGGAACATCGCCTCGAACCCGGTGCCGGCGAGGTTCGGCATCTCCTCCCACACCGTGCGGCCGATCAGCTCGTGCTGGGGACGCCGCGCGAGCCGTTCGGCGACGGGGTTGAGGTAGGTGAAGCGCCAGTCGACGTCGAGCGCGAAGAAGCCGTCCGTCATCCGCTCCAGCACGGCGATGCGCTCGCCCTCCGCGCGGGCCAGGCGGCCGACACGGTCCATCGCCGCGCCGATCGCCCGGGCCACGCGGCCCAGGAAGGCGGCGGACTCGGCCTCGAGGGGGAGATGGGGATTGACCCCGGCCAGCAGCACCCCGCCCGCCTGCCCGGGGATGCGCACGGCCACGATCCGCCCCGCGTCGCCCGCGCGCAGCCCGGGGACGGCGGTGAGCTCCGTCGCGCGGTCGGTGGCCAGCGCGCGGGCGATCGCCGGCTCGCGCGGGTCGAGCGCCGCGTCCGCGTCCAGCGCGCCGGCGGGAAGACCGGCCGAGGCGCGCAGCCGCAGCCACCCGGCCGGGTCGGGGCGGAAGACGGCGGCCCAGGGCAGGTCTTCGCCCACGGCGGCGGCGGCGGCCAGCTGCAGCGCCACCTCGGCGTCGTCGGCCGCGCTGGCGGCCGCGAGCGTGCGGGCGACGGCCTGGCTGCGGCGGCGGGAGAGGACGTGCTCGGTGGTGTCGATGATGGAGACGAAGATCCCGGCGACCTCCCCGGAATCACCGCGGATGGGCGAGTAGCTGAAGGTGAAGAACGACTCCTCGCGGCCGCCGCGGCGGTCCAGCAGGAAGCGCTCGTCCTCGCTCCAGGTGGCCTCGCCGGTCTCCAGCACGCGCTGGAATCGCGGCCCGGCGGTGTCCCAGATCTCCCCCCAGAACTCGCGCGCGGGGCGGCCGAGCGCGGCGGGGTGGCGGTGGCCCAGGATGGGGACGTAGGCGTCGTTGTAGAGCTGGATCAGCTCCGGCCCCCACAGCACCACCATGGGAAAGCGCGACCCCAGCACCATGTCCACCGCCGCGCGCAGGCTCGGCGGCCACGCGTGGCGCGGGCCCACGGGTGTGGCCCCCCAGTCGACCGCCTGCATCAGCGCCGCCGCGGCGCCCGCGTGCCGTCCGCCGCCATCCGCCTCCTGTGCGTGCGCCCGGGGAAAGATTCCATCGGGCCGCCAAGGAATCGTGGCGGCCGCGCTGCTCGTCGTCTCCAAACGTCGTCGTCCCGCGCTGCGTGCATGCACCCGGGCGTCACCATGCGCGGGCGAACGGCGCGTGCGCTGGCGAAAGGCGCGCCACGTCGCCCGATCTCCATAAACTCTTTTTGTGATTGGACTTAGAGATATCGAGGAACGATGGGAGATGATCAGCGCATTGGATGGATTTCGTACGGGAGGACGACGGGTGGCCGGATTCTGGTCATCGCGCGCAGGTCGATGACATGGACGTGTCGAGATTCTGTACGCGACCAGATTCTCGACATCCGCGTGAGCACCACCATCGATGTTCTTGTGGGGATGCCTGGGCTCGCATACGATGGGAACGGCGTGTCTGCGCGGCCGAAATCGGGCTCACCGCCCCATCGCTCCGGCGCACCGCGCATCATGTTGCGCTGCAAATCGATGGAGATCGAGCATGCGGGACGTCGCGGAACGGAAGCCCATCTCCTCCACCCTCGCTCCACCCAGGCCGCACCCGGCCGAACGCCGGCGCGCGGGCGCTCGCGAATGGCCCGGCGTCGCATCGCCATCTCTCGGGCACGACTTCAGCCGCATCTCCATCCATCCCCGCGCGGCCGGTGCGATCCAGACGAAGCCGCGCGTCGGCGCGCCGGGGGATGAGCACGAACGCGAGGCGGACCGCGTCGCGGGCGCGGTGACCGGTTCGCACGGGCCACGGCTCGGCCGATCCCACGGCGAACCGGCCGCGGCCGAGGCGCCGCCCGCGGTGGACCAGGCGCTGGCCGCGCCGGGGCAGCCGCTCGACGAGGGGACGCGCGCGTTCATGGAGCCACGCTTCGGGCACGACTTCGGGCACGTGCGCCTGCACACCGGCAACGCGGCCGCACACGCCGCGCGGTCGCTGCATGCGCGCGCGTTCACCCGCGGCCGCGACGTGGTGTTCGGGCGCGGCGAGTACGCGCCGCACACGCCCGAGGGGCGGCACCTGCTCGCCCACGAGCTGACGCACGTGGTGCAGCAGGGCGGGCAGCCCGGCACCATCCAGCGCGCGGAGATCGACGACCGCCCGGAGTTCTGCGCCGGCCTGCAGGACGCCACGCAGGTGATCGACGCCGAGGTCAACCGCGTGCTGAAGAGCGTGAGCACCCTTCCCGACGGCAAGGACCGCGTGGAGGCGGTCTACAGCGCCTTCGGGCGCGGGTCGCCATACTCGGGGATCGAGAGCTTCATCGAGGCGTTCCCGCAGACCCACCAGCACCGCGTGCCCATCAGCCAGACCAAGTTCGGGGGCCCGGGCCGCGGCGGCAGTGGGTTCATCAACGCGTGGGCGCTGAAGGGCGAGGGCGCGCTCGGCACCGTCATCAACCTGGGCGGCACGTGCGTGGGTAGCGACAAGCTCGGCCACTTCTTCCAGCAGGGACACGACTACTTCACCATCTCCACGGTGATGGGGAAGGGCGACGCGACCGCAGAGGCGTTCGGCGCCTGGCTCGAAGGCAAGGCGCCGGCCGATCCGGAGATCCAGGCGTGGATAGAGGAGATGACCAGCCGGGGATGGCCGGGCTTCGACCGGATGAAATTCGGCTATGCCTTCTGGCAGGGCGTGTTCGGCCTGTCGACCACCGGCGTCTACGCACCCGCCGACCTGGCCGCGAACAGCGCGGGGATGGCGTTCTACAAGAAGGTCTACACCGATCCGAACGCCACCTTCAGCGTTCGGGACTACCTCACGGACCGCTGGAACGAGGTGACGAACCCTTCGTGCTACGGCTCGGCCACGCTGATGGGGATGGCGCGGAACGACCCCGAGCTCGACGCGCGCTTCCGGACCGAGTTCATGGAAGAGTGGGAGAAAGGCCATTCGGGCTATGCGGCCCTGAGCATCCTCAACCGCCTGCTGCCGGAGTACATCAAGAAGTACGAGTGTCCGAAGTGAGCCCCTGACCCATTCTCTTCAACGGATCGCACCCGGCCGGCCTCCGGGATGCGTCCGCTTCGCGCCGTGGAGCGTGACTTCGCCTGCGCTTGCGACTATGATGGAGCGCAGCCTTGCCGGCCGCACTCGCGGGCGGAACCTCGAACCCACATTCGGGAGGACGGCGATGAAGAAGAACGGAATCGCACGGCTGGCGTTCGCGGGCGCGACCGCGGCGGCGCTGGCGTTCGGCGCGACGCAGGCGTTCGCGGCCCCTTCCGCGTCGGATGCCGGCGGGGCGCGGGCGTGCACGAACCAGTACTGCCGCGACGTGGTGTGCTACCCGTTCTACGGCTACTGCGACTACGCGCTCGGCATCTGCGCCTGCGCGGGGTGAGGCGGACTCGTATCCAGACCCACTTCCGAGGAGGATGACGATGAAGCGAAGCGGAATCGCGGGGCTGGCGCTCGCCGGCGCGACGGCGCTGGCGCTGGCGTTCGGCGTGACGCAGGCGTTCGCCGTGCCCGCGCCGGTGGCGGACGCGACGGATGCGCGCGCGTGCACGGACCAGTACTGCCGCGACGTGGTGTGCTACCCGTTCCCGGGCGTCTGCCGACACGGCAAGTGCCTCTGCGCGGGGTGAGACGGACGATCTCGTGATGTGGATGCACCACCGTCCGCAGGGGCCCATTCCCTGTGGACGGTGATGTACCTTGGGAGCACCCTGCGCTCGGGTCGCTACGACCAACTCCCCAGAGGACTTTCACCTCCAAGCTCCAGCCCATGCCGAGCACACACGCAGCACCGCCCGCGGAGAAGCTACCCGCGGGCGGCGGTGGTTATCTCGTCCGGAGACCGGACGATCTCAGTACTTCCCTAGCAGAAGCACGGCGATCCCAGGCGCGTCCAGGCGCACGTCTGGAACTGCGTCTGGCCGCACCCTTCGAACAGAAACGTCTGACACCCCTCGGTGGCGGCGTGCCCGTTCACCGTGCCGGGCCCCCCTTGCTCCTTCGCGGTCTTGAACGACTCCACCGCGAGCTCGTCGACGTTCAGCCGGATCTTCCGCATTTCGCTCTCCCAAGGTTCAATCGTTTACCGACACATTATCGTACAATATAAAGCGTCGCCCGATTCAGCGATACCCGGCCTGTCGCGGCTGACTGAAAACGGCCCCGCCCCCTCGTGCCAGGGAGCGGGGCCGTCCTTGTCCTGCTACTCGGTCCGGAGACCGGGCGATCTCAGTACATGTCGCCCATCCTGGGAACGATCCAGCAAGGCAGTGGATACGTTGTCGAAGTGGCCCAATTGCAACGGACTACGCGTCTCATCGCGATCGGAGGTCCGTCTGAATACCTGTTATTCAGGCTTCTTTGCCGGTGAAACTCCCGGTGACGGGGCAACCGCTTCGCGGAATGAGCGGTTGGCGAGCGGTTCGCTGCTGATGGCCGGAGCCGCTCGGTTGACTGGAACTCGGAGGAGTAGGGCAGCTGAGGGATGAAGGTAGCATCCCGGTGGCGCGCGTCCTCTTCGGCCCGTGTGCCAGCCCCCGCCGTCGAGAATGAGCAGCCGCGGCGCCTTCCTGCTCGTGTGGTGCTGCTGCAGCGCCGCCTTCAGTGCCAGCTTTGAGAAGCGCGGCGCAGCGAGGCGCTCCGCTGCAGTTCAGCCTTCATCGACCCGCCGCAAATCCGCCCGCCATAACGATCGTCCGAAGGTACCCATTACGACCCACGGGACGTTGTCGACGACGCCCACCCGCAAATCCGCGCAATGCACCCGCCGCGGCAGTCCCGCGGACGCCTTGACCCAATTCTCGCCGGCGTCCTCACTCATGTACACCGCGTCGTCCGTCGCGGCGAAGACCACAACGGCACCGTCGCGGCGCAGGAACGCATCGAGCCCATAGAACGCCGCGTCCGCCGGCAGCCCGGCAGACAGCGGCACGATCCACCGCAACCCGTCGAGCCTCAGCACAAAGTTAAGATTCAGGCTCGTGCTGTTCAACAGCGCGAATCCGATGTTCTCCGCCAGCATCGCAATGCGCGGAATGCCGCCGCCGGTGTGCTTCACGCCCGACGCCGGAACAGGTAGCACGACTGTGATCTCGACCGCGCTGCCGTTCCTACTGTCCAACGCGAAGATGCGCCCCGCGCCCTCGGCCACCATCACCGTCTTGCCGCTGAACGATGCCACGGCCCCAACGCCGAGGCTCGCCGGCGCAGACCCGAGCCGCTCCCAGTGATAGGTCTGCTCGGGCCCATCCTGAAACAGCCCATAGACCTCCGTCCCCTTGGAGCCCACCGCGAACATGCGCTGCCCCGCCGCATTGCGATATCCCGGCCGACGCACCACATCCGCATTGGGTGACACCACCCCCGCCTTGTCGATCGGCATCGGCACGGCGATGGGCACAATGTCCTGCCCGACAAAACCCTTCGAGGTGGGCGACGCCTGCCTCACCGCGCTCACAGGAGGATTGTCGGTGTCGAGCAGGTTGCGCACCAGACCGCCGTCGGCCACGATGCCGTTCCAGCCCCCGTCGCCGCCGTCGAGGTGGATCCAGGGCGTGGTGCTCGCGCCAAGCAGGCACGTGATGTTGCCGTTGTCG
This sequence comes from Longimicrobium sp., assembly GCA_036377595.1. Classification (NCBI taxonomy): domain Bacteria; kingdom Pseudomonadati; phylum Gemmatimonadota; class Longimicrobiia; order Longimicrobiales; family Longimicrobiaceae; genus Longimicrobium; species Longimicrobium sp. Next base: position 8,026 of record DASUYB010000034.1, read on the forward strand.
TGCACGCCGGCGCTCAGGTGGCCGCGGCCGGTCGGCGAGACGCTGGTCGTACCGTAGAACTGCCGTGTCACCCACGTCGAGTAGAACTGCAGCGTCGTCAGCCGCCGGTTGTAGTCACTGCGTGCCACCACCGGCCTGGCGGCGAGCGCGTCGTTCGCGTCGACCTGGGCGAGCCCGCCGTCACTCCCTATGTAGAGCAGGCGCCGGCCGTCCGGCGTCGGCGGTTTGAAGCGCAGCACGTGGACATCGGCGTGATGCACCCAGCCGGCGATGAGCACCCAGCTCTTCCCGGCATCCGGGGAGACGAAGGTGCCCGTCTGCCAACCAAAGGCCACCACGGCCGGCGCCTCCGGGGCCACCGCGATGCAGTTGTTTGAGACGCCCTGTGCACCCGCCGCGACACGCACATCCTGCGGTCCCGACGCCAGCGTGATCTCGCCGTTCGTAAGGTCCCAGCGCTGCCCGCCATCGGTCGAGCTCAGGAACGCCTGCATGCGCCCGCTTGCCTGTGCCGAAGCGGCGTAGACCGTGCGCGGAGCGCTTTCGCAGGAGGCGACCGACGTGGGCCCGCCCGTGAGGCGGCTCTCGATGTCGGTGACCTCGCCGACGCCTGGCCACGTGACCACCGGTCGGGTCAACGTGAGCTTGCCCGCGGCCCACCGCCCGATGAACACGCCCTTGCTCAATCCCCCCGCAACGACGCCGATGCTTTCCAGCGCGCCGTCCGCCACGCGGCGGTTGGATTGAGTCAGCGATGTGAGCGCAATGCTGAAGTAGCCACCCTGCCCGACCTCCTCCTCTTCGGCGCGGTTCCACTGGTAGGGTGGGCGTGCGCCCCGCTTGAGCCCGAGCGTCGCGAGCACGCACCCCCAAGGCGGCGTCTCGGGAATTTTCGCCCAGTACAGGCCGGTGTTCGTGGCCGCCAGCAGAATGCGCTGGTTGGGCATCACGGCCAAGTCGTGGACCCTGAATCCGGGAACTGGCGCGGCGGCGGTGGCGACCGTCGCTCCGGGCAACGGCGACTGGATCGGGGACCAGTTCAGCAGCGGCACGGTGTGCGACGCGTCGGTCTCGTAGATGAGTCCGCCCATGCCGGCCGCGAAGAAGTGGCGCGGCCCGTCCGGGCCCACCGCCAGGCAGTTCAGGTCGGGGTTGGTCCAGTCGTTGCTGAGCGGCAATGCGGCGCCGTCGTCGTCAACGAGCCACGCGCCTCCGGTCTCGGTGGCGACGAGCACGCCGGCGTCGCCGCCGTCGAGCTCGAGCATGTCGAACACGCGGCCGGACCACCACGTGTCGAGGGTTTCGTCGATGACGATGCCGAACGGGTTCGCCAAGTCCCAGTGCACTCTCGGATCGTCTGCCATGGATCTCCCATCTGGCGGTGCACCGTGGCCCGAAAATAGTCTGCAACCATGGATCGGAACATGAAGTGTTGTCAAGGAATTCCGTGAGCTTTTCATGCATAGCGGCTACAACGTGATGAGGGTGGTAACGAGAGCCGTGAAAAAAGGACCGGCGGAGAGCCTGAAGCCCTCCGCCGGTCTTTTCATCCACCGAATCCGTTCAGCCGTGAGGACCGCCGGGCTTAGTACATATCCCCCATGCCGCCGCCGCCCGGCATCGCCGGGGCCTTCTCCTTCTCCGGGCGCTCGACCACCACGCTCTCGGTGGTCAGCAGCAGGCCCGCGATGGAGGCGGCGTTCTGCAGCGCGGTGCGCGTGACCTTGGTGGGGTCGATCACGCCGCTCTGCACCAGGTCCTCGTACTCATCGGTGCGCGCGTTGTAGCCGAAGTTGCGGTTCTCGTTCTCGCGCACCTTGGCCACCACGATCGAGCCCTCCACGCCCGCGTTCTGCACGATCTGGCGGATGGGCTCCTCCAGCGCGCGCTCCACGATGCGGACGCCGATGTTCTCGTCGTCGTCGTCCAGCCGCACCTCCTTCAGCGCGGCCTGGGCGCGCAGCAGCGCCACGCCGCCGCCGGGAACGATCCCCTCCTCCACCGCCGCGCGCGTCGCGTGCAGGGCGTCTTCCACGCGCGCCTTCTTCTCCTTCATCTCCGTCTCGGTGGCGGCGCCCACGTTGATCACCGCCACGCCGCCGGCCAGCTTGGCCAGCCGCTCCTGCAGCTTCTCGCGGTCGTAGTCGCTGGTCGACTTGTCGATCGCGGCGCGGATCTCCTTGATGCGCCCCTGGATGGCCTCGCCCTGCCCGGCGCCGTCCACCAGCGTGGTGTTGTCCTTGTCCACCACGATGCGCTTGGCGCGGCCCAGGTCGCTCAGCACCGCGTTCTCCAGCTTGAAGCCGACCTCTTCGCTGATCACCTGGCCGCCGGTGAGCACCGCGATGTCCTGCAGCATGGCCTTGCGGCGGTCACCGAAGCCCGGCGCCTTCACCGCGCACACCTTCAGCGTGCCGCGCAGCTTGTTCACCACCAGCGTGGCCAGCGCCTCGCCCTCCACGTCCTCGGCGATGATCAGGAGCGGGCGGCCCATCTGCGCCACCTTCTCCAGCACCGGGAGGAGGTCCTTCATGCTGCTGATCTTCTTGTCGTGGATCAGGATCAGCGCGTCCTCGAGCACCGCCTCCATGCGGTCGGGGTCGGTGATGAAGTACGGCGACAGGTAGCCGCGGTCGAACTGCATCCCCTCCACCGTCTCCAGCGTGGTCTCGAGCCCCTTGGCCTCCTCGACCGTGATCACGCCGTCCTTGCCCACCTTCTCCATCGCGTCGGCGATGAGGTTGCCGATCTCCTCGTCGCTGTTGGCCGAGATGGTGCCCACCTGGGCGATCTCGCGCTTGCCGGCGGTCTCCACCGACATCGCCTTCAGCTCGGCGATCACCTTCTCCACCGCCTTGTCGATGCCGCGCTTCAGCGACATCGGGTTGGCGCCGGCGGTCACGTTCTTCAGCCCCTCGCGGAACACGGCCTGGGCGAGAACCGTCGCGGTGGTGGTGCCGTCGCCGGCCAGGTCGCTGGTCTTGGTGGCGACCTCCTTCACCATCTGCGCGCCCATGTTCTCGATCGGGTGGTCGAGCTCGACCTCCTTCGCCACCGTCACCCCGTCCTTGGTGATCAGCGGCGAGCCGAACTTGCGGTCGATCACCACGTTGCGGCCCTTGGGGCCCAGCGTGACCTTCACGGCCTCGGCCAGCTGGTCCACGCCCTTCTTGAGCGCGGCGCGGGCGTCGACGCCGAACGTCAGCTCTTTGGCAGCCATTGGTTCAATCTCCTCCTGGAGAGTTCAGTTGTCGTTCTTCAGAAAAGACGCGGAGCGCCCGTGCTTCAGCCGACCACCGCGAGCACGTCGCTCTCGCGGAGGATCAGGTACTGCTCGTTGTCGACGGTCACCTCGGTGCCGCTGTACTTCCCGTACAGCACCTTGTCGCCGACCTTCAGCTCCATGTCGATGCGCTTGCCCTCGTCGGAGAGCTTGCCGGGGCCGACCGCCACCACCTCGCCCTGCTGCGGCTTTTCCTTGGCGGTGTCGGGAATGTACAGCCCGCCGCGCATCGTCTCCGCCTCCTCCAGCGCCTTCACGACGACGCGGTCCGCCAGCGGCCTCACCTTGACCTCGGTCGCGGTTGCCATGGATCGAGCCTCCCGTTGTTGGATGATTCCGTATGTGTCCCGCTTGTTAGCACTCACTCTCGTGGAGTGCTAACGACAACGCCAAAATACATCGTGGCCCGGCGCCGTGCAAGCGGGGGCGTGTGCCCGTCTGGATGCCCGGGGGAGAGACAAACCGCGTGCCGCCGCGAGCTTGTCAGATTGGCGCAGAACCGTGCCGCCAAGTGGGTGGCGACTGTCAGACCGGCGGCTGAAGGCTCGCGCGGTCGCAGGCGGCTAAAGCCGCGGCTGGAACATTGGGAAGCCTGCTGCGCAGGCTGCGGGAGACCGCGTTGTCGGCAGCCCTCCCGCACCATCGCCTTGCCCGCGAGCGGTTTTGAAGCCTCGCGCAGTTTGCGAGGCTTCCCAATGTTCCAGCCGCGGGTTTACCCGCCCGTGCCCGCTGGAGCCTCGCGTCGCGCCCCATCTTCCGCGTACAGCCGTTCCAGCTCGGCGGTGCGGGCCTCGATCACGCGCACGGCGTCGTCCACCAGCGTGCCGCCGGACAGGCCGAAGCCCATGAAGCGGCGCAGGAGCGCGTCCGGCTGGTCGTCGTAGCCGTGGGAGAGGAGCGCCGTGTAGCGGCGGACGAAGTCGCCGCGGTCGCGCTGGTAGAGGTCGAAGTACTTCAGCGCCAGCAGCTTGGAGTAGACGTAGTTCACCCGGTACAGCGGCCACGTGAAGTAGTGGATGGTGTTGATCCACTGGTCGGTGCGCTCGCTCCCGTCGCCGTACCAGATGGAGTACTCGCGCCCCATGCGCTGCGTCAGCCCCTCCAGGGCGTCGGGGGTGGTGAGGGGAGTGCCGGCGGTCGCGCTGTCGTACAGCGCCTGCTCGATGGCCGAGGCGCGCGCGTTGTCGAACACCTCGGCCGCGCGGTCGAGGAACGCCTGCAGGTAGTAGATCCGGTGCGCGCGGTCGGGCGCCGTGCGGTACAGGTAGTCCGTGATCAGCAGCTCGGTGAAGCCGGCGAACGACTCGGTGAAGTACCCCGGCCTCCCGAGTTCACCGACGCCACGCCGTTGTCCTCCATCAGCCCGTTCTGCACGCCGTGCCCGATCTCGTGCGCGAAGATCACCACGTCGGGGAGGTAGCCCTCGTACTGTCCCTGGTAGAACATGCTGGGGAAGCCGACGGCGCCGCTGGAGAAACCCGGCCGCATCGCTCTGTACTCGCGCGGCGCCATGTCCAGCCGCCCGTTGCGCGGGTCCAGCAGCGCGTTCAGCTGCCGCGCGTATCCGGGCCCCAGCACGGCCAGCGCCTCGCGGAGCACCCGCGACGCCTCGGGCACGGTGAAGCGCGGCGTGTCCATCCCCGGCTCGGGGAGGGTCAGGTCCCACGCGTGCACCGTGTCGAGCCCCGCGGCCCGGCGCAGGTGGGCCACGCGGTCGCGCTCGTAGCGCCGGTTCGCCTCGCCGCGCGCGGCCAGCGCCCGCAGCACGCCGCGCACGTCGTCGGTCCGCAGAAACAGCCCCGCGTACCACTCCTCGGGGAAGCTGCGGAAGCCGCGCAGCCGGGCCACGGCGTTGCGCGAGCTCACGTTCCCCGACAGCAGGAGCGCGTAGCTGCCGCGGTGCCGCGCCCGGCCGCGCTGGTACTGCCGGAAGCCGGCCTCGCGCACCGCCCGGTCGGGGTGGTTGAGGACCTGGTTCATCTGCCGCCGCACGTCCAGCACCCCTTCCGGCGCCTGCACCGTCCCCCACTCCGTCTCGCCGAGCAGCGCCCAGAAGAGCGCCGGCTGCCACTGCGTCATTTCCCGCGCGACCGCCGCGGCGGAGTCTACCGGCGGCGCGGCGCGGGCCTGGCGGATGGAGAAGAGGAAAGGGGTGATCCCGGGCCGCTCGGCCGCGAACCTCCGCAGCGTGTCTTCGGGGATGGCAGCCAGCATGGGGCCGGCGAACGCGAGGGCGCGGTTGACCGAATCGGCGAGCGCGTTCCCCACGCTCGTCGCCGCCACCTCGCGGGTGTCGACGTTGGCGCGCAGGCTCAGGTAGGTGAGGTGCTTCACCGCCAGCAGCCGGATGCTGTCCATCGCCAGCAGGAAGCGCTCGAGCGCCTCGGCGGAGCGCGCGGGCCGCGGATGGTCGGCCGCCAGCCGCGTGGCCCGCGCCAGCAGCGCCGCCGCCTCGGCCTGCTCCACGGCCAGCGAAGGGAAGAAGTTCTTCTCCAGGTCGAACCGGTAGAGCCCGGCCGTCCCGCCGGGGAACGGATCGAACGCCTGCGCCAGCGCCGCGGGCGCGAACGCCGGCAGCGCCGCCGCGACCAGCGCCAGGATCCTGCGCATCGAGTAGATCATCGGTCCGTGGATCGGCTGGATGGTAGATCGGACTTGGAGATGCGATGCCAATCTGCCACGCGTCGGGCGCGGCGCCATCCAACCACGGCAGAGGGTCGATTCCGCCCGGCGAACCGCACGTCTGGAGCGGTGAACACGTCGAAGGAGGGGGAAACGGGACTGTGAATTCCCCATGATCCACGTCATTCCGAACGGAGCCGCTGCACCGCCCTTTCCACCGCGCGGACGGTTGGCGGCTCCGTGAGGAATCTGTGCTCTGCATGCGAGCGAAAGGCGGCCTGTCGCTCGGACGCCGGCCACAGATTCCTCGGGCTGCAACACACGGAACGGACGCGAGATCGGTCTGGCCGCCCTGAATAGAAAGTAAATCGTCCAAGTTGTTGCGGTGCAGGCGATTATGGCTTTCATCCCCCGTGGTCGCGCGCATCGCGGTGTACGACTCGGAATGACAGTCCCTCGGGATTCAGTGGTGCCCGAGAAGCCTCTGAACGGCTTGGCGATAAGTACGTCCGCTGCGGATGCGGGCGCCGGAGGTGAGGATCAGCAGGTGGTCGCCGCGGAACCAGGGCTGGATCTCCTGCACGCGGTCGATGCGGACGATGGCCGAGCGGTGCACGCGGACGAACTCCCGCGGCGAGAGGCGCGCCTCGAGCTCCGAGATCCGCTCGCGCAGCGGGTGCGCGCGCCCGCCGGCGTGGACGAGCACACCGTCGTCGTCGGCCTCGATCCAGTCGACCTCGGCCGTGTCCAGGAAGCGCGTGCGGCCCTCGCCGCGGAGCGCCAGGCGCGTGGCGTAGCGGTCCGCGCGCGCCGCCTCGACCGCGCGCACGATCTCGTCCAGCGCCGGGGTGCCGCCCGGGCGCGCGCGGCGGACGCGCAGCCGGTCCAGCACGGCGGCCAGCTTCTCCACCCGCACGGGCTTCAGCAGGTAGGCGGCGGCGTGCGCGTCGAACGCGGCCAGCGCGTGCTCGTCGTAGGCGGTCACGAACACCACGTCGGGCGCGTCGGCGGCGTCGATCGCGCGCGCCACCTCCAGCCCGTCCAGCTCGGGCATGGCGATGTCGAGGAAGATGACGTCCACGCCGCCGGCGCGGATGCGCTCCAGCGCCGACGCGCCGTCGCCGCACTCGCCCGCCACGGCCACGCCGCCCGCCTCGCCCAGCAGCCGCCGCAGGTTCAGGCGCGCGGCCGGCTCGTCGTCCACCACCAGGGCGCGGAGCGGGGTCATGCGCGCACCTGCCCGCGCGGCCGCGTGCGGAACGGCAGTTCCAGGCGCACGATGGTGCCGCCGGCCGCGCGCGGCTCCAGCGTGAAGCGGTGGCCGCCGGCGTAGAGCGCGTCCAGCCGCGCCCGCGTGTTGGCCAGGCCGGTCCCCTCCGCCCGCTCGCCCGCCAATCCGACGCCGTCGTCCGCCACCTCCAGCACCAGGCTGCCGCCGTCCGCGCGCGCCGTCACCTCCACCCGCCCCGGCGCCGCGCGCGGGGCGATGCCGTGGCGGATCGCGTTCTCCACCAGCGGCTGCAGGATCAGGCTGGGCACCAGCGCGCGCTCGCTCCCCGGCTCGGCGGCAACGGACGCGTGCAGCCGGCCGCGGAACCGCGTCTGCTGGATGGCGAGGTAGTCGTCCAGCACCTCCAGCTCCCGCGCCAGCTCCACCTCCGTCTCGGCCGTGGCGCGCAGGGCGGCGCGCAGCAGCGCGCTCAGCCGCTCGACCACCGACCGCGCGAGCGCCGGCTCCGCGTCCGCCAGGCCCGCCACCGTGTTCAGCGTGTTGAACAGGAAGTGCGGCTGCAGTTGCACGCGTAGCGCCTCCAGCTCGGCGCGCGCCAGCCGCGCCTCCATCTCGCGCGCGGCGGCCTCGGCGGCGCGGCGGCGGCGAGCGGTGCGCGCGGCCTGCACGCCCGCGGCCGTCACGCCGGCGAGCGCTAGGAGCAGGAGGGTGATGACGGTCGATTCGGCCCGTGCGCGGTGGCGCGCCACGGCCAGAGCCTCGTCGCGGTCGATGCCGCTCACCACGCCGAAGCTCCCGTCGCGCGCCGAGACGACGGCGGCCAGCGTGACGGATCCCGCTTCGCCCGGCCACGTCCCTGCGCGGCCGCGGCCGGAGAGCGCGGCACGCCACAGCGGCGGCGCCGACGCGAGCGGCGCGGTCTCCACCAGCACGGTGTCGCGGCCGCCGGGCTCGCGCTGCAGCGGGCGGAGCGCCACCGCACGATCTCCAGAACGGAAGACGCTCACCGGCTGGGACGACGGGTATTCGCGGTAGGGGAACGGGAGGATCCGGCGCAGCACGGGGTCGAGCGGGCCCGCGCGCACCAGCATCCCCGGCCGTCCATCCCCCGCGTCGGCGACGGGCGCCGTCGCCACCACCATCACCCCATCCCCATCGTCCACGAACTCCAGCGCAGGACGAGTGGATGCAGGCGCGGCGGGCGGCGCGGCCGCGGAACCGGCATGCGCGCGGACGCTGCCGGCGGAGTCCAGCACCCAGAGGTCGCGGGCGCCCAGCAGCTGGCGCGCGCGCTCCAGCCGCGCCGCCGCGTCCGCGCCGGACGGCTGCGCCACCAGCGCGGCGACGAGCGCCGTCTCGCGCTCGTGGTTCGTCTTCCAGCTCTCGACCCGCCGCTCCACGTTGCGGATGCTGGCGTCCAGCGCCGCCAGCCAGCCGCGGGTGGCCGCCGCTTCCGCCACGTGCACGTGCCAGCGAACCCCTGCGGCGATGGCGGCGGCCAGGAGTGCGACGGCGGCGGCGATGGCGACGGCTCGCTTCACGGAGAGCGGGATGGATCGAGGAAGCGGAGGGGATGCTGCCGGTCAATTCTCACCCGCGCCGCCCGCTCCCGGCAAGGGTGCGGGAGCGGGCGGATTCCTCGACGGCCGGTGCGCCGGTCAGCCCGGCGTCACGCCTCGCAGCCGGGGTAGCTGCAGGGGCAGGTGAACGGGTCCGAGCAGCACGGGCAGGTCGAGTCGCGGCCGGTGAACAGCGTCGGCGGGGCCACGAGCTGGACCTTGCCCGCCTCGAAGCTCTCCACCGCGAGCGCGTCGAGCGCGAGCCGCGACTTCCGGGGGATGTTCTGCAGCGTCTGCATCTTCCCTCCTGGGGGATAGGGGGTGATGATGATGGGATGATGCCACGACGCAAAACACGCGCCCTTTGGACCACGCCGCAGGAGGGTTCCTTCGCTGTGTTGCAGAATGAGGAAGCGACTCCGCTTTCCCTGCGGCGGAGTCGCTTCTTCAATCCATGACTCAAATTTCGACGGCGAAGATGGCGAGGCCGTGGTCGGTGACGGCGGCCAGCCGCGTGCCGTCGGCGGAGTAACGGAGCGCGCGGATGGCGCCGCCCGCGTCGGTGGCCGGCGGCGGCGCGGCGAAGTCGTTCCACAGCCGCACGCCCTCGGCCGAGCCGGTCGCCAGCGTCTTGCCGTCGGGGTTGATCGCCAGCCCGGACAGGCCGCCGGGGTCGCGGATCACGCCGCGCTGCGTGGGCGGGTCGTCCTGCATCGCCCAGAACCCCACCTCGCCGTTGCCGAACCCGGCGGACAGCATCCCCGGCGCGGCGAGATACTCCAGCGTCCGCGCCGCCGCGACGTTGGCGGCCAGCGTCGCCACGCGGTCGCGGGTGTCGCAGAACCACACCTCGAGCGCCTCGCGGCCGACGGTAGCGAACACGCCGTCGCCCAGCCACGCCACGGCCTGCCGCTGCTCGGGGAGATGCCACTCGGCGTTCGTCACCAGGTCCACGACGGCGACGTCGGAGGCGCTCGCGGCGGCGATGCGCCGTCCCGACGCGTCGGCGGCCAGCCGGGTGATGGCGCCGCGGTTCAGGCCCACGTGGAATCCGGACCGCCCCGATCCCATCTCCTTCGAGTGCACCTGCCCGCTCTCGTCGCCGAGAATCAGCGTGCGCGTGGCGGGGATGTACGCCAGCGCGGTGACGTCGCCGCTGGTGCCCAGCGGCGCGCGCCGCGGCTCCGCCTGCGAGACGTCATACAGCCCCACCCCCTCGCCGCTGCACACGGCGAAGTGGGTGGGCGACATCCACACCCCGTCGCGGCACCCCGCCTCGGCGATGGCCTCCAGCAGCCGCAGCGTGGGCGGCTTCTCCACCGGCTGCGCGGGCGGCGTGGACGGAGTGGTCGACGACGATGATGGCGGCGGCGCGGGTGGTGTCGCGGTCGGCTGGGGATCGGACATGGGCTCGTCGGGTGAGATCGGCGTGGGCGGGAGACCGCGGGTCGGGCGACGAGAAATCTTGGGCGCGCGATGGATTCACGAAAGGCACACCGTCGCCGAGGCGTGCGCGGAATCGAAGTCCGCGAAGGCGAACTGTGTGTAGTTGTAGCCGCGACTTCAGTCGCATTGTCGCGACGCATCGAGTCGCATTGTCGCGATAACCGAATCGCATCACCGCGCCCAATCGAGTCGCATTGTCCCGATAATCCCGATCCCCGGCCATCTGCGCCCGCGCTCCTTGACTCCGCGCATCCGGGAACGCATCCCTTCGCCACCGACTGCAGCAGCATCCCCGCCGGATCAGGCACGTCTCATCTCCATCTCCCTGCCCGCGATGACCCGTCGCCGTGAAGTGCAGCTTTCCGCCGCCACCATCGCGGCGGTCGTCCTCTGCGCCGTGCTGGCGCTGACGGAGCGCTCGGCCACCGCGTTCGCCGCGCCGGCGCGCGCGGCGTGCCCGGACTCGCTCCCGCTCCCGCACACCATGAGCGAGCCGGCGTACGAGGCGCTGCTGAACCAGTTCCTGCGCGACCGGTGCTACCAGGGGTGGGTGCACGACCGGCTGATCCGCGACACGGGGCCGTTCATCGATGGGCGCAACTTCGGCACGCACCCGGCGGTGCGCGTCTACTACTCGCCGCGCGCGTGGGAGTGGATGACGGTGCGCCACCGGCAGGGACGGATGCAGGACAACGCCATCATCGTCAAGGAGATGTACACCCCGCCCGCATCCGCCAGCGGAAAGCTGGAGGGATGGACGACGATGGTGCGCGATTCCGCCGGCGCGTTCGACGGATGGTACTGGGGCTACTACGGTCCGAACGATCCCCCCTCGCGGCCGATCGACTATCCCTCGTCCGGCTTCGGCCTCTACTGCCTGCGCTGCCATGCCTCGGCCGAGAGCGAGCTGACCTTCGCCGCGGTGCGCAACGTCGACCCCGCGCAGGACCCGCTCTCCTTCGTCGTCCAGACCTTCACCACCACCGCGGCCGCCACGCCGCACGCGCCCCGCCGCGACGAGCTGTCCGTGCACGGCCAGGTGGAGCTGGCCAACGAGACCAGCCGCCACGAGCTGCCGAAGCCGCTCGCCGCGCCCGATCCGGCGTTCCTGGCGCTGTACCGCATCTCCCAGCAGTTCGCCGCGCCGACGTCGAAGACCGCGCTCCCGGTGGAGACATTCGATCACGTGGTGCCGGGGCCGAAGGGGGCCGAGCAGTTTCTCACCAGCGACCAGTGCACCGGCTGCCACAGCGCGTCCACCTTCAACATGGCGCTGATCACGGCCACCGGGCGCGACACCTTCAACCTCTCCCCCTACGGCGAGTGGCGCGCGTCGCTGATGGGACTGGCGGGACGCGACCCCGTCTTCCACGCGCAGCGGGAGAGCGAGGTGGCGCGCTTCCCCATGCACCGCACCTTCATCGACACCACCTGCTACCGCTGCCACGGCGTGATGGGCCAGCGCCAGGCCACCATCGATGGGACCATGTTCCGCCACGACATGGTCTACGCCACGCCCGGCCAGCCGGGCGCGAAGTACGGCGCGCTGGCGAGGGATGGCATCAGCTGCATGAGCTGCCACCAGATCAGCGCCGAGTCGCTGGGCGACACGGCCAGCTTCACCGGCCGCTTCCGGGTCGATCCGCCGGGGCACGTGAACGGGCCGTACGAGACCGTGATCGAGTACCCGATGAAGACGGCGCTCGGCATCACCCCGCGCGCGCAGCCGCAGATCCGCCGGGGCGCACTGTGCGGCTCGTGCCACTCCGTCGTCCTCCCCGCGTTCGACAAGGAAGGGAAGCAGGTCGGCGGCGGCTACGAGCAGGCCACGTACATCGAGTGGCTGAACTCCGCGTTCCAGAACGAGGTGGCACCGTTCAACGCCGACAGCGCGCGCACCTGCCAATCGTGCCACATGCCGCAGGACTTCCGCGGCAACCGGCTGAAGTATCGGGTCGCGATCATCGAGGACCCCACCTATCCCATGGCCGACCACCGTGCCCGCGACAGCGCCATCACCGTGGCGGTGCGCGACACGTTCAGCCGGCACATGCTGATGGGGATCAACCTCTTCACGCTGTCGATGTTCCAGCAGTTCCCCGACACGCTGGGAATCCGCAGCACCGACTACATGTACTCCGCCGGCGTGCAGCCGCTGGTGAACGCCGGCCTCAGCGCGCAGACGCTGGCGCGCGAGCAGTCGGCCCGCGTGCGGGTGGAGAGCGTGCGGCGCGTGCGCGACTCGCTGGAGATCGCGGTGCGGGTGGAGAACCTGGCGGGGCACCGGCTGCCGAGCGGCGTCGGCTTCCGGCGGGCGTTCGTGGAGATGGTGGTGACCGGCGCGCGCGACACGCTGTGGGCCAGCGGGCGGACGAACCACCTCGGGGTGATCCTGCGGGGGACGACGAACGAGATGCTGCCCACCGAGTTCGTCACGCGCGCGGGCGCGGCCGGCACCTACCAGCCGCACTACGAGACGATCACGCGCGAAGACCAGGTGCAGATCTACGAGGAGCGTGTGCTGGACCCCGAGGGATGGCTGACGACCAGCTTCCTGGCGATCGACACCGTGGTGAAGGAGAACCGGCTGCCGCCGCGCGGATGGCGGCGCGGGGGCCCGTACTGGCACGAGACGCAGCCCCACGGCACCGCCGCGCGCGACGCCGACTACTGGAACGGCCAGGGCGCCGACCGGCTCGTCTACCGCATCCCGCTCACCCGCGTCCGCGGCGCCACGAGCGTGCGGGCGACGCTGTACTACCAGGCCACGCCACCGTACTACCTGGCCCAGCGCTTCGGCATCAACTGCAGCTCCCCCTTCGCCGGCGAGTGCAGCGAGACACGCCGCCTCGCCTTCCTCGCCAGCCGGCTGCGCACGCAGGGGACGGCGATCGAGAGCTGGAAGCTGCGGCTGGCGACGGTGGAGCAGGAATTGGATAGATATTGAGGAGATGAATAGGTGGCCTTAGTCAAAGTAACGAGTTACGAGCGACAGTTCACTGCCACAGGGTCATCATGTTTTACCAGAGGACTTCTTTCAGTCGTATGTTGATCGAACGCAAGTAGATTTAGCAGCCACGCAGATGTCGGCGCTGCCCGCACACTGTCGCTTGTGAAGCTCCAGAGAAACCTGAATGGGCTCCCGTGTGCAAGTTTCTCGGCAACTTGAGGAGAATAAAGGAATGTTTGGCAAACCTGGAGAAGCCGGCGTGTTACATGGAGACGTTCTTTCAAGACCCGGGCCTCGTTTTCAAGTAACTGCAACGCAAGCTCCGTATAGCCGGAATCTCCAAAATCGTTATGACTCGCCAAGATTAACTTGACCTGCTGGATGGCTATTCTCGGAGCTTCCACTCCTCTGCGCAGGTGAGATACCATGACCGCAGATAAGGTGCGATAGAGATAATCATAAATACGATGTGCGATGTTGGGGATCTGAGTCCAACCATACCAACAAGTCTTGACGTAAGCTTCGGAGTCCTGACCGTAAAAATATAAATAATCCAAAGTGTGAGTAAATATCTCTTCGACTTCTGAATGATAATCGCCCAAGATTTGACGCATATCATTCAACGATAGCTCAGGCTCGTCAGAGGGTGAATCAAAAAACGCCAGCCGCACGAGAGCATCAAAAACATACGCTTGAACGGCATCAAACGCGGTTTGGGGACCAGACCTCACGCGTCGCATGAACGCGTCTGCAAATTCCGTTTCATCAACCGGTATTAGAACACTGATGATAGCCCGGACCAAGTTGTAAACGAGTTCGTGAGAAATCGTTAGGGGGGCCTCTAGAAAACTGTTACAGCCAATAATGAAGCTAGGAGGTGCAGAAATCATTACGGGCGAGCTCTGGTATCCCCTTCGGCTATCGAAAATCGGAATGAGAGGAAGGTAGGCTTCTGCAGGAATATTTAATTGCGACGTCAGTTCCGAAAGATAATCCTTTTGCCACACAGAACTATCCCAAGACTCTTTTTCAAGGCGACCTACGTACGTGCTCGGCATTTGCCTTAACTGCTCTAGACACTCCGGGATAGCAGCGGTGTGAAGAATGTCGGCCGCAAACCGATACAGCTTTCTCAACGCCATATTGGCGATCCCTGTTCCTAACAACGAGTACTGTACCCCCAAGACCCCGCTTCCAAATGTTGCAACAGGCCCGAGCGCCTGTAGATTTAGCTGTGTCAATCCGTATGTAATTTCACGAATTAAGGTTGCCAATTCTCGAGAATCAGCATTCGAATTCAGGTGCAGTGCAACAGCATCATACCATGCGATTATATCAGGTTCAAAATCGGGAAGTGAGACAGCAGCTCGGGCAAGTGACACTTTGATCAACAGCAGAAATTCTTGAAGAAGCTGCTGATTCTCCCTCTGCTTGTCAGGATTTGCTATTTCAGTATCAATCTCGCAAGGCAAAGGTGGAGGTGGCGCCGCCATGCTCTGAAGAATTCCTGCGGAAACAAACCACATCTCGAAGCGCACAATTCGGGTCCGGGCCCACTCTACCAACGTTTCAGCTTGCTCGCGTGTCGCGATACCGAGAATTATATTGTAGCTTCCGATCGTAACCCACACGTCGAGTGTCGGATCGTCGATACCGTACACTAAATGAGGGTTAATCGGGCCTAGTAGGAGCAACCAATAATCCCCTTCTGCACCGTATTGCGCTTTAAGTCTTTGAGGATCGACTCGATAGGGGTAAATCGGGGAGAGGGTTGCTGTCGGGCGCACACCGCCAAGGACCCGTAACATATCTGATTCGAGACGTACAAAACGTTGTTTCGAGCCAGAATCATAATCCACGGTCAAATAGTGAGATGGATGCATGACCGGCAGCCCCATGGCTGCATCTCCGGAGGTTGGTAAGTCAACCACTTCTACTGAGAGTTCCGTTGATGACTTGGCTCCAGTTGGCGTGAGCTGCGCCGCAAGGTCATCAACAGTTTGGGGCGACAGAAATGATGTCTGAATGAGTTCACGGATAGATTTCACTACATCTGTCCAACCCGCATCTCGATTCTTCCATTCCGTAATTGGCTTCCCGTTTTGAGGCAGGGCTTGAAGAGTTCCGATAGGCGTGCTGGTCCAATCACATGGACGAGCAATTATTGGAATGACAATAGCCTCCCCTCGCTTATGCCGATCTAATGCTTTTTGCATTTCAATCGAGTAACAGTAGTTTGACGAAATGAAGTGTGCGGATACAAGAAGTAGGATTAAATCTGCCTCCGCTAGTTTCTCATCAATCTCTCTTTGCCAATCACGACCTGGCAGGATCAGGCGATCCGTCCAAATCTCTCGAACCAGCAGCAAACGATGCAAGACTGCCAGATGCGCCTCTAAGTCCTGCCGGAGCCGCTCATCGCGATGAGAATAGCTGCAGAGAATTCGCATACTCATGTTTAGCGGCATCGCCTCGGCCGATTTGAGGTCTGCACTTGGGTATAGAAAAGTGAAGCTGACCGACTTCGTCTGGCGAAGATACGGCCAGCCTCTCTCGCAAACAGACCCCGACAGTCAATTCCTCTGAAAGACTAGCCTTGTGGCGCGACCCTGGTCAAGAGAATCACACATCAAGACGCAACCATGCGAAAAGGCTTTGCCGCAGGCAATTAATCCCGGAGCGCTACCTCCGCGACCGTCACCGCCACCACGTCCTCCGCCAGCGCGACGGGGAGGTCGGGGAGACCGGCGTCGGTCGTGAGCGCGCGGCGGAGGTGGTAGAAGGCGAAGGTGCCGGCCGCGGCGGCGAGGGCGCCGACCAGCGCGCCGACCGCCGCGGACTCGCCGGCGCGGCGGGCGATGACGAAGCCGCAGACCGCGCCCGCGGCGATGCGGCCGGCGAGCGGGCCGGGATCGGTGCGCGCGGGGACGAACGGGAGCTTGTCGGCCAGGTGCTCGGCGGCCGAGGCGAGCCCCAGCACGCGCGGCGCGGCCGGGCGCGAGAGCAGGTCGTCGAGCACGCCGTTCGGCACCGTGGGATCGTGCACCAGGTGGCGGCTGAGTGCGGCCGGCGCCGCCATGCTGCGCATCCCCGCCACCACGCCGAGCGCCGCCGCGCGGCCGGCCGTCTCCAGTGACGCCATCGTTCCCCTCCCGCTGAAATCCTCGTCTACCGCCCCTGACCGACGCCGACGCACGAACGACGCCGGGAGATCCGCACGGCGCGAAACGAGCCTCGGCAGCCGGCGAGGAACGGGCCGGCTGCCGAGGGAGCGATGCCAGGCTGGCGGCGATCAGAAGATGCAGGTGCAGCAGCCCGTGGTCGGATCCCAGGAGAACGAGGTGGCGGTGGTCTGCGAGCAGTGGAACCTGCACGCCGACTGCGAGTGCGTGTAGGTCCAGCAGTGCCGGCCCTCCGCGGCCGCGGGCGCCGCGCTGGCGCTGGCCGCGGCCAGGCCGGAGCCGAGCGCCGACGCGATGGCGGCTCCGAAGAGGATCCTTCCGATGCGTGTGGTGGATGCGCTCATGAGTGCCTCCCTGGGGTGGGTGTTGGAGGTTTCTCCGGCGCGAAATGTGGCGCCGGAGCGCCTGGACCCGTGCGGGTAGCAGCCCTTGCGTTCGTCGCTCCGCGGCCGAGCAGCCTCAGAAGAAGCAGGTGCAGCAGCCCGTCGCCGGATCGTAATCGAAGGCCGTGGCGTTGTTCTGGGCGCAGTGGTACCTGCACAACGACGACGAGTGGGTGTAGATCCAGCAGTGCCGGCCTTCCGCGGCCGCGGGCGCCGCGCTGGCGCTGGCCGCGGCCAGGCCGGAGCTGAGCGCCGTCGCGATGGCGGCTCCGAACAGGACCCTTCCGATGCGTGCGGTGGATGCGCTCATGAGTGCCTCCCCGGGGTGGGAGTGGAGGTGCCCCGGCCGCCGCGGAGATGCGGCGCCGGAGCGGCTCACCGGGCGGTGAGCGTTGCACCAGGCTCAGGGCGTGATCGGGTCACACTGCACGACGCACGACATGTCCTTGTCGCAGTAGGTGTAGGCCTGCGACCAGGGCTGGCAGCCAACCGAGCCGCAGTTGCAGGTGCCGTTGCAGCTCTGCCAGCAGGTGCTGCCGGCGCAGGTGGCGTACTGGCAGGTGTCGAACGCCGGATCGATGCTGTCCGACGGCGGGTCGCACTGGATGGGATACGAGTGCCCGTGCACCGTTCCCTGCAGCGGGCCGCCGTCGCGCATGTCGAAGCTCTCGACGCGCAACAGGTGGGGATCCAGCCTCAGCTTCCGCATCTCTTGCCTTTCGGTGGGGGTGACGGATGCAGCCGAATCCGGTTTTCACCGCAGCCTATCTCCCGGATCGGTGCTCGAATTTTAATTCCGGAAAGGTATGCCGACAAGAACAAACAATTGAAGGGATTGATGATCTCCCTCAGAACACCCGCGTGGGATCAGGAACACTGCGATGATGGGGTGAGAGATGCTTACGGCGGGAATGGAGCTAGGATACGAGATGATCGCCGCGGTAGAGCAATCAGTCTCCGTTCCTGTCCTGACGTTGGGCGGGATTCTGGCGCGCGCCTCTGCCTGGTCGGCTTCACATCCCCCCGATACAATCCGCCGAAGCCAGGGAACGAACGGTTCGTGCGCGCGGGCGGTGGATTCGCACCGCGGATGATCCCGCGTGGGCGTTGCCGGAGTATCGTTGCGGCGCGACCTTGTCGCCTCCGCTTCCGGATCCGCGCCACAACGAGGAGCAATTCGTGACGATGAACCCGCCGTTCCGCCCGGCAAGGCGGCTCGCCGTGCAGGTGTGCCTGCTCGCCCTGGCCGCATCTCCCTGGATCGCCGGGCCGGCCGCCGCGCAGCTGTACATGCCACGCACGGTGAGGCAGGCGTACGCGAACGGCACGCGCTCGCCCGACGGGCGGCCGGGGCCGCGCTACTGGCAGAACCGCGCGCGCTACGACATCACCGTGACCGCCGCGCCGCCCGACCGCACCGTGCGCGGCACCGAGCAGATCGTGTACGTCAACAACAGCCCCGACACGCTCTCGACGGTCGTCGTCAAGCTCTTCCTCAACATCCACCGCCCCGGCGCGCCCCGGAACGGCGGCGCGAGCGACGCCTACCTCACCCCCGGCATCCAGATCGACCGCTTCGCGGTGAACGGCGCGGCGGTGCCCCTGCAGAACGATCCGCGCTTCTTCACCTGGCGGCCGGTGCGCCTTCCCGCGCCGCTGCTGCCGCACGACTCGGTGCGGCTGGCGTTCGACTGGCACTACGAGATCTCGCGCGAGGCGGGGCGCGAGGGAATGCTGACCGAAACGACGTGGTACCTGGCCTACTTCTACCCGCGCGTGGCCGTCTACGACGACTACGAGGGGTGGGACACCATGGACTTCACCGACCAGCAGGAGTTCTACAGCGACTTCAACGACTACGACGTGACCATCCGCGTTCCCGCCAACTTCATCGTCTGGGGGACGGGAACGCTGCTCGAGCCGCAGACGGTGCTGCAGCCCGAGGCGCTGCGCCGCTACCAGGCCTCGCTCACGTCCGACAGCACCATCCACGTCGCCACGACGGAAGACGTGGCGGCGCGGCGGGTTACGCAGCAGAAGACGAACGACTGGCGCTTCCGCGCGCGCGATGTGCCCGACATGGCGTTCGGCCTGAGCGACCGCTACCGCTGGGACGCGGCCAGCGTGGTGGTCGATGGGAGGACGCGCCGGCGGGCCAGCGTGCAGGCGGCATACACCGACAGCGCGGCCGACTTCCGGCACATGGTGCAGTTCGGCCGGCACGCGCTGGACTGGCTGAGCCGCGAGTGGCCTGGGGTGCCGTATCCGTACGAGAAGTCCACCATCTTGCTGGGCACCGCCGACATGGAGTACCCGATGATGGTGAACGACAACTCGTTCCCCGACACCACCTTCAGCCGCTTCGTGGCCGAGCACGAGATCGCCCACACGTACATGCCGTTCTGGATGGGGATCAACGAGACGCGCTACGGCTTCATGGACGAGGGGTGGGCCACGACGTTCGAGTACCTGATCGGCGTGGCCGACATGGGGAAGGAGCGCGAGGACGGGTTCTACCGCCAGTTCCGCGTGCAGGGATGGATCGGCGATCCGTCGCCGCTGGAGGACCTTCCCATTGTCACCCCCGAGGACGTGCTGAAGGACCGGGCGTACGGCAACAACGCCTACGGCAAGCCGTCGCTGGGCTACCTGGCGGTGAAGGACCTGCTGGGCGACGACGTCTTCCGCCGCGCGCTGCACGCGTACATGGACCGCTGGCACGGGAAGCACCCCACGCCGTGGGACTTCTTCAACACCTTCAACGACGCGTCGGGGCGGAACCTGGACTGGTTCTGGAGCAACTGGTTCTTCTCCAACCACTACATCGACCTGGCGGCCGGCGGCGCGACGCGCACGGCGAACGGCTACGCGGTCGTCGTCAACAACGTCGGGGGGATGGCGGCGCCGTTCGACCTGCGGCTGCGCTTCGCGGACGGGAGCACGCAGACCGTCCACCAGACCCCCGCCGTCTGGCAGGCCGACCCGCGCCGCGCGACGGTGACGGTCGCCACCACGAAGACGCTCCAGTCGCTCGACCTGGACGGCGGCATCTGGATGGACGCCAACCCCGCCGACAACCACTGGGCCGCGACGCGGTAGCCGTCACCAAGGGAATCGCAGGGGATGGAGATCGGGAGATGAAGAATCGCGGAGCGGCCGGGTGGCTGCTCCGCGATTCGTTTCATTTATCAGCGTCGCGATGACGATCGGTGCGGACCTGTCCTAGCTGAACCGAGGTGGATACGGAAGTAGCCGCAAGGCAGGGATGAAGCGGAAATCGCGCTGATTCTTGGAGACGAGCGGGAGTTCGTCCGTCAGCGCCGTTGCGGCGATCAGCGCATCCGTAATTTGCAGCCCGTGGCTGAGCCGAAATCTGCGCAGAAGCTTGACTGCTTCTTCGCAAGCCGCGTCTCCGGGCGGGAGGATGGCGAACCGCTGGACGAACCTGTCGGCCTCTCGCAACTCGGCTTTGTTCCTGCACCCAGCGATCAACTCCAACTGCGTAATGGTGCTGATCGTCAGGATGTGCTCATCGGACGCTGCTTCGACAACGTCCAGAGCAGTGGGAACACCTCGCGCAACATCGACGAGGACGTCGGTATCGAAGAGAACGGGGCCAGCCACCTACACGCCCCATTCCTCGTCACGCAGACGCCGCACCCACTCCGTGCTGTCGACGAGATCCTCGCGATCTTTCCACATTCCGACAAAGGGTTCGTCGCGCAAGGATCGAGGGGGCTCCGCATCCTCGGTGCGGCGCCTCTTGCTCCTGCTACTCAGGAACGCGATGAACGAGGCAGCCTGGCGCTGCGCCGCCGGGCTGAGTGCTTCGAACTGCCGCCACAAGCGTGTTGTCTGCATCATCTGACTCCGGCTCCAAAGTTCCTCGAGAATATATGCTCTCGTCCGCAGTAGCGGGATGTCACTCGCGAAGCCGCTTGGTGAAGTCGAACGCGGACGCGAGCGCGTTGACATCTTCCTCCACCAGCCTGCGGATCTCGACGGGGATTGCATCGACGCTCCAGTCCTGATCTCAAGATAATCAATCAGAAAAACAGCAAGTCTCACGCAGAGTTAGCAGAGTCAGCAGTAAACTGCAGCAGGCGTTCGACAGTTCCGGCTACATGCGAGACCCAGGATTGGCGCCAATCCTGGGTTTTTCGCGCTCAAAACACTGGATTCACCGATTTTCTGTTGTACACGGATTTTCGATGTGCATTGACTCAGCAACAGGCATG
>DASUYB010000035.1 GCA_036377595.1 Longimicrobium sp.
CGTCCACCACGGAGCGGGACCGCTCGCAGCTGCGCCAGGCGCGGCGCGACGTCGAGAGCGCGGAGCAGCGGGTGGCCCGGGCCGAGGCGCGCGTCGCCGAGCTGACGACGGCGATGGAGGACCCGGCGCTCTACACGCAGCCGGACGGCGTGGCGCGCGCGGCCGAGCTGGGACGGCAGCTGGAGGCGGCGCGCGCCACGCTGGACGAGGCGCTGGCCGAGTGGACGCGTGCCGAGGAGCGCGTGGAGGCGCTGGTGGCGGCGTCCGCGTAGCGCTTCATTCCTCGCATGCTCCTCATCTGGATCGGCTTCGTCGCGTTCATCCTCCTGCTCCTCGCGCTGGACCTGGGGGTCTTCCACCGGGAGGCCCACGTGGTGCGGGTGCGGGAGGCGTTCGTGTGGACCGGCGTGTGGGTGGTGGTCGCGCTCGTCTTCAGCACCTTCGTGTACGCGTCGTACGAGCACCACTGGATGGGGCTCGGCGCCGGCGTCGACGGGATCGACGGGCAGGTGAACGACGGCAAGCTGGCGCTCGTGAAGTACCTCACCGGGTACGTCATCGAGTGGTCGCTGAGCGTCGACAACGTGTTCGTCATCGCGATGATCTTCGCGTCGCTCGGCATCCCGGCGCGCTACCAGCATCGCGTGCTCTTCTGGGGGATCCTCGGCGCGCTCGTCATGCGCGGGCTGATGATCGGCATCGGGGCGCACCTCGTGGCGCGCTACCACTGGGTGCTCTACATCTTCGGCGTCTTCCTCATCGTCACCGCGCTGCGGATGGCGTTCGCCGGGGACGCGGAGGAGGAGGACCCGGCCAACCGGTGGGTGCTGCGCTTCACGCGCCGCCACTTCCGCGTCACGCGCGAGTACCACGGCCAGCACTTCTTCGTGCGCGACGCCGCGGCGGGGCTGATGCTGACGCCGCTGGCGGTGGCGCTGGTGCTGGTGGAGACGACGGACCTGATCTTCGCCGTGGACTCGATCCCGGCGATCTTCGCGATCACGACGGATCCGTTCCTCGTCGCCACGAGCAACGTCTTCGCGATCCTCGGGCTGCGGTCGCTGTACTTCGCGCTGGCGCACGCGATCGACAAGTTCCGCTACCTCAAGTACTCGCTGGCGCTGATCCTCGGGCTGGTGGGGACGAAGATGCTGGTGGCGAAGTGGCTGAAGGAGGCGATCGGGCCGCACTTCAACGCCTACCTGCTGGTGGCGGTGGGGGTGATCCTGGCGGGCGGGGTGGTGGTGTCGATGGTGAAGGCGCGGAGGGAGGAGGGCGTGGTCAGCAATGAGTGACCCTCGGTAGTCGCGTCGCCGCTTCCCCGCGTTCCCTGCGTCCCCCGCCCTACCCCCGCCCCCCGCAGAGCACCGCGTCCGCCCCCGTCGCGCGGCACGTCCGCCGACCCGGCGGGTCCTCCGGCTCGCTGACCACCGCCCGCCGCGGCGCGGCCCAGAGCCTCGGCGCTGCCTCGCCCCCGCCGCGCGAGGCCGAGCCCCAGCGCGTCGCGTGCCCGCGCACGTCCACGTGCAGGAAGGGGCCGCTCGGTCCCGTCGCGTCGTACAGCCCCAGGCCGCCCACCAGCTCCGGCGACGCGCGCTCGACGCGCTCCACCGCGTCGGCCACCAGGTAGAGGTCGCGACGGTCCACGCGGCCATC